>NZ_JBFRRH010000049.1:0-26998 GCF_041472995.1 Vibrio sp. 10N.261.46.A3
CAAGTTGATTCGGTATAGATTACCTTGTTTCTTACAAAGACATTTCAGGTGATGACTACAAAGATGCAGACACCGGTAGAAATTTAGATAAAAGTGAATACGCGGGTATCGTTCGTCCACAATACCAATGGGATGATGTTCACTCTACATGGTTAGAAGCTGGCTACGGTATGGTTGATTACGATGACGGCGGTGAAGAGAACGCTTGGAAAGTCACTCTGTCTCAAAACGTTTCTCTAGGGGGCTTACCTTGGAGTCGTCCAATGCTTCGCTTCTACACAACTGTGGGTGATGTAGAAACGAAAGGCAACACAGCGAAGACGACTAATGTTGATACATTGTCGTTCGGCGCAATGTTTGAAGCTTGGTGGTAATCACAAGCTAGCAACAGCAGCTCTTTGAATTCGGCATATTTTCAAAGAGCCTGTGTTTGAAAGTAGTAAAGACTGTCCATTTTAGCCCTAAAGGCAGATTAATTAGGGCACGTTTCAATTAACTCCATTCTTGGGCACATTCTTTGTGCCCTTTTTTTCGTCTTGAATATCTGTTGTATCATTTTGGATTGCCTCTCCCTCTGCTCTCCATGACATCTTCAATACCTCGTTTCATATTATTTTAATCTATCTCGCGTACCCTGCTTTATCCCTAGTAATTGTAATGGCTAACTCACGTCGTAGCCTTTGCATATCAATAGCCTAGATGGTGGAAAATACTCGATACCCATCGTATTTGATACGCCAATAGGTGTGTTGAAACCCCTTCACGGAACTAAGGCTTTTAACAAAACTGACTCACGATGGATTCATGATTTCATGAAACAGTTTCATGGCGTGAAGTGAATCTGTAAGCGCTTTCATGATTTTCATAACTGGCCTTTTTACCTCCAACTTTAGTGTGATGACACTCACTTCAACTAAAACGTAATTTCTTAATAATCGTTTTGTAAGCGGTTACAAGCTAATGAAGTATCGAGGTTCGAGTGGCGACAATTAAACACGTATCAGAACATGCAGGTGTGTCTCAGGCGACAGTGTCTAGGGTTATTAATGGCACTAGCAGAGTGAGTCATGACAAGAAGTTAAAGGTTGAAAAAGCGATCAAAGAATTGGGTTATCGCCCGAACTCTATCGCTCAAGCTTTGGCTTCAAGTCGTACCGGAAGTGTTGGTGTAGTTGTTCCAGAACTGGGCGGTTCTTTCTATTCAGGTATCTTGCATTGCATAGAAGAAAACCTACGCCGCTTTGGTTACCACGCTGTTGTTACAGCGGGTTCGAACACCGAACAAGGGCAGCGAGAGTCTGTGGAGTTTCTGTTGGGGCGTCGTGTTGATGCTTTGATTCTTCATACTCAACTGCTCAGTGATGATTATTTAATTGAATTGGAAGAACAGGGGACCCCTGTGGTTTTAATTAACCGCTTCATCCCAGAAATGGCGATGAGTTGCATTGATATTGATAACGAAGTCGGGGGGCTACTCGCTACTCAATATCTTTTGCAAAAGGGACATACAGATATCGCGTGTATTACCGGGCCTTTAGATAAAGCAGATGCTAGGGGGCGTTTGCAGGGGTATCGAAAGGCCTTGGAAGAAGCGGGTGTGCCATACGATGAGGCCCTAGTCTCGGAAGCGGGCTTTACTGAAGAGACGGGCATCAGCGCTATGAAAAAGCTGATGAATCGTGAGTGTCATTTCACAGCAGTATTTGCTTCGAATGATCACATGGCATTCGGCGCCTTTGAGGTGCTGCATCAAGAGGGACTGTCAGTTCCGAAAGATGTATCACTGGTGGGCTTCGATAACACCATCTTCGCGCGTTATCTGACCCCTAGTTTGACCACCATTAATTTCCCTATTGAAGAGATGAGCGTTGAAGCAGTACAGCTCACTCTACAGAAGCTAAAAAAAATCAAACATGACGTGAACTTTAAATTGCTGCCGACGTTGGTCACTAGAAACTCGGTATCGGATTTACCAGTTACCCTATAAAAATATTAAGGATAGAACATGAAATTTAAGACCTTGGCGCTTTCATGCGCGGTTGCTTTAGGATTAGGTACAACAGCTGTGAATGCCGCTGACAAAGAGATTCGTTTCGACGGCTTCCCTGATTTCGATAGCAGCTTGAAGGTGTTACTGCCTGATTTCGAAAAGAAGACAGGGATTAAAGTTGATTACCTTATGAACAACCATGGTGACCACCACACGAAACTGACAACGAACCTTGCAACGGGTTCTGGTGCAGGTGATGTGATTGTTGTCGACGTTGAGAAAATTGGTCCATTCGTTGGCTCTGGTGGTCTAGTTAACCTGTCTGAAAACTACGGTGCAGATAAATACGAAGAACGATTCGCACCTTACGCATGGGCACAAGGCAAAGGCGCTGATGGCGATATGTACGGCATTCCTGTCGACCTAGGTCCAGGTGTTATGTACTACCGTACCGACGTATTCGAAAAAGCGGGCATTGATGTAGAAGAAGCAATCAAAGATTGGGATTCATACATTGCTGCTGGTGAAAAACTGAAAGAGCAAAACGTACAACTTATTGCTTCAGCAGCCGACGTAGCACAAGCGATCATCTTCACGACGGTTCCTGAAGGTGAAGGTCTGTACTTCGATAAAGATGGCAACCCTGTTGTGACATCAGAGCGTTTTGTTCACGCTTTTGAAGTAGCAAAAGAGATTCGCGACAAAGGTTTAGACGGCCGTATCCTAGCTTGGTCTAACGAATGGTACGAAGGCTTTCGCAACGGCACATTTGCAACTCAACTTTCTGGCGCTTGGCTTCTTGGTCACCTAAACAACTGGATTGCACCGGAAACTAAAGGTAAGTGGGCAGTAGAAAACCTACCTGATGGTATCTACGGCAGCTGGGGTGGTTCATTCCTTTCAATTCCAACTCAATCAGACAACCCAGATGAAGCTTGGGCGCTTATTGAATACATGACGACTGACCGTGAAGTACAGCTTAAGCACTTCGAAACGATTGCTGCTTTCCCAGCGAATACAACAACGTATGACGATGAGCTTTTCCAAGAAGAGATGGAGTTCCTAGGCGGACAAAAAGCCCGTCTTATTTTTGCTGAAGTTGCGCAAAACATCAAACCAGTATCTCCAGCACAAGGCGACCACGTTGCACGTTCTATCATCTTAGAGAACGCATTGATGGAAGTACTTGATGAAGGTAAAGACATCGAGACAGCGCTTAAAGAGGCTGAGCGTCTAATCAAGCGTCGCACGCGTAATCTTTAATTTGTTATTACTTTGAGTAAGTGAGGAGGCGCGGATAGCGCGCTTCCTTTTTTAAGAGGTCGTTACTATGAATCATACAGCGAGCACAACGATAGAACCTTCGGAGCAAAGCTTTTTTTCTCGTCTGAATTTGAAAGCGCTTACACCGTATGGATTTCTTCTACCGTTTCTGATCATTTTTTCTGTATTTGGGATCTTCCCGCTGTTGTTCTCTGTTTATCTTTCGTTCCATGAATGGAACCCTGTGAAGGGCATGGATGCGATGGAGTTTGTGGGTTTTGAGAACTATCACATTGCTTTAACTGACCCATGGTTATGGCGCTCATTAAAGAACACATTGTGGCTAGCAATCACGTCAGGTGTGGCTCAGCATTTAGTTGCTATTCCAGTGGCTTACATGTTGGTTTCGATGGGTGACCGTATGCGTCACTGGCTAACATCGGCGTACTTTTTACCGTTCATCACATCAACGGTCGCAGCGTCACTGATTTTCTTCAACATGTACTCTCCTAACTCAGGAATTATTAACCAAACGCTGATGGCTCTGGCTGATAGCACGCTGTTTGGTTGGGCATTTGCTTGGGTTAATGATTTTCAGCCCATCCGCTGGTTAGACGATGCCACTATGGTGAAGCCGTCTATCGCGATCATGGTTTTCTGGAAATACACCGGTTTTAACATCGTCCTTTACACCACGGGTTTAATGACGATTCCTAAAGACATTTTAGAAGCTGCTCGTATGGATGGTGCCAATGCCTTCCGCCGCTTCTGGAACATCTCACTACCAATGATTCGTCCATTTATCTTCTTTGCAATTACGATGACCATCATCGGTAACCTGCAAATGTTTGAAGAACCGTTCGTACTAACGCGTGGCACAGGTGGTACAGGCCAATCTGGTTTAACTATCTCTATGTACCTCTACAAAGTGGGTTGGGAATGGCTAGAAATGGGCACGGCCTCAGCGATTTCATGGCTTCTGTTTGCACTCATCGCAACGTGTACCTTGGTTCAATTTTTATTCTTCGGTAAGAAAGGCTTAGGGGAACATTAAGATGTCGACATCAATTAAGACAAATACTTCACCACTAAGTGGCCTAATGCCAAGCGAACGCACCATGTACATCATGACTAAGATCTTGATGGTGATGCTCGGCATATTACTGGTTGTTTCTGCAATCATTACGGTGTTTCCGTTTGTGTGGTCAGCTCTGCTTTCAACACGTGATCGTTCGGAAATCTTTGGTTCGGGCATCAGCTTTGCCATTGGCGATAGCTTGGCAATCAACTATGCAAAACTGCTTGAAATCATGCCGTTTTGGAAAGCGATGTTTAACTCGATTTACGTGGCTTTCTTAGGCACCACCATCTCGCTGTTGTTCTGTAGCATGGGTGGTTACGCATTTGCTGTGTTTAAGTTCCGCGGTAAGAACGTGTTGTTCGGCATGCTGGTTGGCTCGATGGCGATTCCGCCTGTGCTTAGCTTGATCCCTTACTTCATGATCGTGAAATTCTTAGGCTTGCTGGATAACCATATGGCGGTATGGCTACCGTTCACCACCACACCATTTGGTATCTTTTTGATGCGTCAGCACGTGATTGCATCGATTCCTAAAGAGCTATTAGAAGCGGCGAAACTGGATGGTGCAGGCGAGTTCAGAACGTACTGGAGCGTGGTACTGCCACTGATGAAACCAGCATTAGCAACGCTTGCGATTGTTCAGTTCGTCTTCTTCTGGAACATGTTTATGCAGCCTCTCGTGGTGCTAAACAACCCTGACAATTACGTCATCACACAAGCACTACGAAGTGTTCAAGGCATTCCGAATACGCCATGGGGTGCGGTAATGCTAGGTACCACAATTTCTATTTTACCACTCGTGATTACATACCTGTTCGCATCGAAACAGATGATCAGTGGTTTAACGTCCGGCGCAGTTAAAGGTTAGGTTTAAGGGTTATAACAATGAATAAATTTCAACTTCCAAGTGATTCAAAGTTACGCAGTAAGGAATTTGTATTCGGTGTCGCGACATCTTCATACCAAATTGAAGGCGGCGTTGAAGAGGGCGGTCGTACACCGTCTATCTGGGACACTTTCTGTAAGAAGCCGGGCAAGGTCGATAACGGTGATAATGGTGATGTGGCGTGTGATCACTACCACCTATGGAAACAAGATATCGAGATGATTCAAGGCTTAGGCGTTGATGCTTACCGCCTATCAATTGCCTGGCCGCGTATCCTGCCGCAAGACGGTGTGGTGAATCAGCAAGGCCTTGAGTTTTACGGTCAAATCATCGACGAGTGTCATGCTCGTGGCATGAAGGTGTATGTGACGCTTTACCACTGGGATCTACCACAATACCTTGAAGACAAGGGCGGCTGGTTAAACCGAGAAACGTCTTACAAATTCGCAGAATACGCAGAAGTGGTGAGCAAATACTTTGGCGATACCATCGACGTATACACCACACTCAATGAACCGTTTGTGTCTGCATTCCTAGGCTACCGTTGGGGCGAACATGCGCCAGGCATCAAGGGTGAGAAAGAGGGCTACTTAGCATCTCACCACCTAATGTTGGCTCACGGTTTGGCAATGCCGATCCTTCGCAAGAATGCACCTCACGCTAAGCATGGCGTGGTATTCAACGCGACGCCGGCTTACCCACTGACACCGCAAGATCAAGGCGCTGCAGACTACTGTGAAGCAGAGAACTACCACTGGTTCATCGACCCTGTACTGAAAGGTGAATACCCACAACCAGTCGTCGACCGCCAAGCGATGAACATGCCGATGATTTTAGAAGGCGACCTAGGCATCATCAGCGCACCAGTCGATTACATCGGTATCAACTACTACACACGTAATGTCGCTCGCTTTAACGAGAATGGCGATATTGAATCGGTGAAACAAACCGATGCTGAACACACCTACATTGGCTGGGAGATTAACCCACAAGGTCTAACCGATTTATTGGTCAGACTGGATGCTCGCTACGAAAACATGCCACCTATCTACATCACAGAGAACGGTGCTGCAGGTAACGACGAGCGTATTAACGGACAAGTGATGGACGACCAACGAGTTCGTTATTTCCAAGGCCACATCGAAGCGGTTCACAACGCAGTTGAAGCTGGCGTGAAAGTCGATGGTTACTTCGCTTGGAGCCTGATGGATAACTTTGAGTGGGCATTCGGCTACTGCCAGCGTTTTGGCATCGTCCACGTTGATTACACCACCCAAGAAAGAACATTGAAACAGAGCGCAATTGCGTACCGAAATATGCTTCTAGAGCGCGCTGAGGAGAACAGATAATGGCTAAAGTAGAATTTAAGAACATCAAAAAATCATTCGGTGATGTTGAAGTTGTAAAAGAGTTTGATTTTACGGTTGAAGACGGTGAGTTCGTGGTTTTTCTTGGCCCATCTGGCTGTGGTAAATCGACTACGCTACGTATGCTTGCTGGCCTTGAAAGCATAAGCTCTGGCGACATTGTGGTTGGCGGTAAGTTGATGAATAAAGTCGATGCGAAAGACCGTGACTTGGCGATGGTATTCCAAAGCTACGCTCTGTACCCACACATGACCGTTTACGAGAACATCGCGTTTGCCCTGAAACTGAAAGGCATGCCGAAAGCTGAAATCGACGTAGAAGTTTTAAAAGCGGCGAAAATGCTAGAGCTTGATCCGCTACTGAGCCGTAAGCCGAAAGAGCTTTCTGGTGGTCAGCGTCAGCGTGTAGCAATGGGCCGTGCGATGGTTCGTACACCTAAAGTGTTCTTGTTTGATGAGCCGCTATCTAACCTCGATGCCAAACTGCGTGGCGTGATGCGTGAAGAGATCAAACACCTACATCGTGAACTAAAAACCACCACGATCTACGTAACACACGATCAGATCGAAGCGATGACATTGGCGGATCGCATCGTGATCCTGAAAGACGGTTATGTGGCTCAAGTTGGTACGCCAACGGAAGTGTTCCAACGCCCTGCTAACAAGTTTGTCGCGCAATTCATTGGTAACCCTTCAATGAACATGTTGGAAGCCAAGCTGATTGAAAAAGAAGGCGAATACTTTGTTGAACTTGGCGATGTTCATATCCCACTGCCAGGTCGCTTTAAGTCTTTGGCCTCTAAAAACCTAGCGCTTCACTTTGGTGTTCGTCCAACAGATATCCACCTACGTGCTGAGCAAGTCGACCACGATCGCGTACTGCCATTCCCTGTGAAAATCAAAGACAAGGAACTGCTGGGCGCGAGCATTCTTCTGAAAACAGAAATTGGCGGTCAGCCGTTGATGGTTGAAACCCAAGCTGCTGAGGTAGATGTGAAAGAGCTGACTCTTTACTTGGATTTGGATGCTTTCCACCTGTTTGACGCACTGAGTGAGAACTCGCTAGCGAGCTAGCCAGTCAATTTAAATCAGCCATTGAGCTGACTCCAACCAACTTACGACAAATTGTTTTGGCTCCTCCTGTGTATAGAGACTAATGATATGAACAATCTGTGTTATAGGGTGTTAACGTAGGTTATGTGCGGTTAAAGATTGGGAAAATTAGGCTTGAAGCTAGATACAGTGCGGGGTTTGAGATTTTAGGTCTTGAGCCCCGCTTGCGTTTTTGGCTGTTGAGCAATTTTAGCTGATTTGAGCAATCCTTTCTAATTCATGTGATTTAGACTATCAAAGTGAGCACTGGCTGTTTTTGTTTGTTCGCTGTTTAAATTGAGTTTAAACATTTAAATCTAATCGCCTAAGTCCTTTGCAATGTGCACGACTTGACCTATGACTTCAAACTGGTGCTGTTCTTCTTTCGGGATGTCTAGTTTATCGTAAATTAGATTGTCACTAATCAACCTCCAGCTCCCTAGAGCGCTTTGATAGCGCTTCACAAATAACTCTTCACCATTCCTAAATATGTATATATGTCCATCTGATGGCTTCTTCCTTGCCATGTTTACTACAAGCGTATCGTTGTTGTGGATCGTTGGTTCCATACTGTCACCTTTTGCCCACACGATCGCCAAATCTTTTTCTTTAAAGCCCCTGTACTTCAACCACTTACGCCTAAAGGCTAAATGCCTAGTTGGTTCCAGTTGTTCAGGATTTAAAGAGCCGTGTCCCGCTGACACTTGAATGCGATAGCCAGGTATCAATGCGAACTCGTCTGTGAACTTGTTTATATAAACTGTCTCACTTTCTCTAACACTCATTTCATCAACTGGTTTATCAATTGAGAACTCTTTAGGGAGTTCGTATTCAATGCCAGGTCCTTTGACTCCTTTTTGCTTACGTGACTGCCAATGCTCACGTTTAGCTTTTTTGTGAACGCCTTGGATGGTGTTCGGCATTGTAGGTAAAAGAGCTATTTCTTTTGGTGTCATCCATTGGTTTATCACAAACCCTCCTGATATTAACTAGGATTATATTAACGGCTTTAAGTTTATTTCAATAAATATCAAATAGTTACATACGATTTGATATAAACTTAAAATAAACCAGTTGACGCTAGCTTGTTTATATATAAACTAATAATCAAATCTGATTATTAGTTTTGTTTACCAATGGTAAATCAGAAGACGGAGAAATGAAATGATAACGAAAGACTGGCACAGAGCTGATGTGATTTCTGCACTGAAGAAAAATGGAACATCAATGGCTGAGTTATCGCGTAATAACGGCTTAAGTAGTGGTTCATTGTATAACGCTTTAGTTCGCCCATGGCCTAAAGGGGAGAAGTTAATTGCAGACGCAATCGGAGTTTCAGCTGTAGAGATTTGGCCTTCTCGATACCTACATTTTCAAGCTGCGGTGTGAGGTGAATCATGGATTGGTTTTCAGTTAAAGATGTTCTTGGTTTGCCTGGTATACCGACGACTACTCCCGGCGTTCACCAAATGGCAAAGCGTGAGGGGTGGTTATCTAGAAGAAAGGAGGGTGTAAAAGGTAAAGCAATAGAGTTCTCAGTTAAAAGTCTTCCAGCGATCACTCAGACCTCTCTCCATAGAAAGTTAGGCAAGATTAAGGTTGGCGAGCGGGTTCTTAATCTACCAAAGCCTAACAAGGATTCTGTCGGCTATTGCCGTGAGGCTTTATGGGCGAATTGGGCTCAAACCAACAACAAAGCTAAAGAGAAAGTGCAACAAACACTGCGTGTAGTTCAAGCGACTTTTGCCTTGATTAGCAACGGTGTAAAGAAGATGGATGCCTACCAATCGGTTTGTGATGAATATGGTTGCACTCTTTCTACGTTGCGTCGCGCTTGTTCGAAGGTGAAAGGCTTTGACGAGTGTGATTGGGCTCCTGCCTTGTTGCCTAAACATTTTGCTGCCGCTCAAGTAGAAAAAGAGAATCAATTTGCACCTGTCTCACCAGAGGCATGGCGATTCTTTATGGGCGATTACCTACGCCTTGAGCAACCAAGTATGACGGTTTGCTACGAGCGCTTATTGGATGCAGCAAAAGAACATGGTTGGACTGTGCCGAGTTTAAAAAGCTTGTCACGTCGCTTGGACTATGAAGTGTCAGCGCAGCAACGCGTACTACTTCGCGAAGGTGAACACGCCCTGCATCAAATGTACCCACCGCAACGCCGAACCGTCCAAGACTTGCATGCCATGGAGTGGATCAACGGGGATGGTTATCAACACAACGTGTTTGTTAAGTGGTTCAACGGGGATGTTATCCGCCCTAAAACGTGGTTTTGGCAAGACATATACAGCCGCAAAATTATTGGATGGCGTTGTGATTTAAGCGAGAACACCGACAGCATTCGCCTTTCATTAATGGACGTGTGTGAGAAGTACGGGATCCCAAAAGAAATGACATTGGATAACACCCGTGCGGCAGCTAACAAACCTATGACAGGCGGTGTCCCTAACCGTTATCGATTCAAGGTTAAGGAAGATGACCCTAAAGGCATTATCCCAATGCTTGGAATCAAGCTCCACTGGTCGAGCGTGATTTATGGCAAAGGCCATGGTCAAGCTAAACCGATAGAACGTGCCTTTGGTAATGGTGGTTTAGGTGAATACATCGATAGACACCCTCTGTGTGAAGGAGCGTTCACAGGTGACAACCCAATGGCGAAACCTGACAACTATGGCAGCAACAACATTGATGTAGAAGCGTTCTTAAATGTGATTGCAAAAGGCGTGGAAATGTACAACGCCAAAGAGAATCGCAATACCGAGATCTGCCGTGGTCACATGAGTTTTGATCAAGCCTTTAATGCCAGCTACCAAGTCGCGCCAGTTCGTAAGGCCACGGCAAGCCAGCTGCATATGATGATGTTGCAAGCAGAAGCCGTTCAAGTGAGTAAGCACGGGCAGATAGCGCTTCATGCAGGCGGAATTCTAGAAGGTCGTCGCAACCTTTATTTCAATGAACGCATGTTGGATTACATCGGGCAGAAAGTTGTCGCTCGATTTGACCCACAGAGACTTCACGAATCTATCGAAATTTACACGTTGAATGGTGTGCATATTTGTGTGGCGGAATGTCGTGATGATGCAGCCTTTGGTGATACTCAAGCCGCCCGTGAAATTAAGAAAGAGAGAACGCGCCATACCAAGGCTACCAAAGAAGCGGCTAAGTCTCTTGAGCGAATGACGGCTTTAGAAGTGGCCGCAATGATGAAGCCACTTGAAGAAGAAATCATTCCAGAAAATAAAGTGGTTGAGCCTTTCCGTCCTACCTCTATTGGTAATACCGCAGTAAAAGCGATGCCCCAAGAGGAGATAGAGGATGAGTACGACCAGAACTTCAGTGAAAGCGTTGCTTGCTTAATGGAGCAACGCAATAAAAACCGCCTTTAACGCTAATTTAAACCCGCTTTAATCGGTGGGTAAATGGAGAAAATATTATGACTATCTATCGCTTTCAAACGCCAGAACATCAAGCATCCGCACCCAAACAAGTGGAAGAGTCGCCTGCCCTAGAAGCATGTCAATGCGGTTTGAAAATGACGCAGGCAGCAAAAGACCAGTTGAAGAGCCCATGTGGTCAAGTTCGTCTTCTGCATATCGAAGGCCAGCCAACACTCTTTGCAGTTGGCGAAGTAAAGCACGAATCTCACGATCGCTTTTTTGCATCAGGAATAGGCAATAGATATCGCTTTCAAACACCAGAGAAAAGCGAGAGCACAAGTCTGTGATCAGCGCTTGCCACTCATCATCTTCCAAATTCGCTGATGAATTCAAAGATGGGTATTCAGATTTAAGTAAGTCGTGCAGTTGTTGGTATTCATCAATGATTGATTGCCTTGAAAAGACAGCGAAACAACCTTGGTGTTGAAACGGAATATCGGAAACATGAGTGGCATTTTGTTCAGTTATACGAAGTGACATAAAAGCTCCAGTTAAGAATTAAGGAAATAAGAATGACCAACATTATTGCATTAGATAAGAGCGAAAAAATAGCGGGTAATCACGTTGAGGTGTTGATGCAAGTTAAAGCATTAACAGAATCGAAGGCTGTTTCAGCGTCTCAGATTGCAAAAGAGATCAGCGTATCACCTGCCACGCTAAG
Source organism: Vibrio sp. 10N.261.46.A3 (assembly GCF_041472995.1). Classification (NCBI taxonomy): domain Bacteria; kingdom Pseudomonadati; phylum Pseudomonadota; class Gammaproteobacteria; order Vibrionales; family Vibrionaceae; genus Vibrio; species Vibrio sp. 10N.261.46.A3. Next base: position 11,780 of record NZ_JBFRRH010000049.1, read on the forward strand.
CCAAATCTTGAACGGTTCATACAAAGCTGACCCAGCCAAGATGATTGAAAAACTGAACCAATGGCTACGCATGAGAGAGCAGCGTAATGCCACACCAAGTAAAGACCCTGGCTTTGTGATGACACCAACGGCTAAGCAGCTGACCGACGACATGATGTATGCCCAAGTGACCGAATCTATCGTGGTTATTTTTGGGGCATCTGGTGTGGGTAAATCAGAAGCGCTGCGCGAATACAAACGAAGCAACAACAACGTATGGATGATCACTTCAAGCCCAAGCCGTTCAAGCCTTACTGAGTGCCTATATGAACTGGCTATGGAACTAGGCATGGACGATGCGCCACGCCGTAAAGGCCCATTGTCTCGCGTTATCCGAAACCGCCTGATTGGTAGCGAAGGTTTGGTGGTGATTGATGAAGCGGATCACCTTGACTACCCAACACTGGAAGAGCTGCGAATTCTGCAAGAAGAAACGGGCGTTGGCATGGTGCTAGTGGGTAACAACAAAGTATATACGCAGCTTACAGGTGGTCGCCGTAATGAAGATTTTGCGCGCTTGTTCTCTCGTATTGCGAAGAAGCGTGGCATCCACAAAACCAAGCAAGCAGATGTTCGTGCCATTGCTGATGCATGGAACGTAAACGGCGAGTCTGAACGCGGGTTAATGCTGCAAATCAGTGAGCGCCCAGGTGGCCTTAGATTGCTAAGCAAAACACTCAAACTGGCGGCGATGTTTGCCAAAGGCCAAACCATTAGTGAGCAAGTGCTGCGCAAAGCGTTTGCTGAACTAGAAACCAACGATTGAGGTGAGATATGAGTAATTCACAACATTACCCAAGCAAAGATAAGCCGTGGTTCTGCTGGAACGGTGACGAGTTTGAGTACTTCGCTACTGAATTAGAAGCCAAGGAAAAAGCAGAGTCAGATATTAACTACTGTCTTGATGAAGTTTGGTCTGAAGAAGTTGAAAACATCATCGTTGGGAAAGCAACATTAACGACTCAGAAGGTCAATGTGGAAGCTCGCCCTGATGATTCAGCGCTAGATGAGGATATGTGTGATTTAGATGGGTACTACTGGCCAGAAAATATAACACACCGCTGTGGATACGAACCTCTACCTATGACCAACAAGGAGCTATCCAATGATGCATCTAAATGAAAAACGTCGCGCTGTGGCTAATGCCCTGTCTCGACTAGAAACGGCAGGAAGCTTGATCGTGAATGTAAGCACTGGCATTGCCACTCCTGTTATTACCATCGAATTTCCACCTGTATGGCTTGTTAGTAAATCAAACGAAGTGCGTGAACAAGCGGGTAAGACACTTAAAGTTTCACACATCGCAAAGCTTAGCGGTTGCCTAGTTCGTTGGGTAGAAAGTGAGACCGAAAATATTAACGCGAAGTACATGACTCAGTACTTAAACCCATACGCACCTGAGCTTATTGCGGTGCAGCCTAAGAATTTTTAATAAGTGAGAAAAACAATGACTAATCAAACCCAACCACAAGACGGTTTCCGCTTTAACGGCCAAGGCCACCAAGTACCCGTAAGCCAAATCAAAGACGTTGATTTACTGCGTGATGATGTTGTTGCTGACATCGTAAAAAAAGCGATTGCGACACAAGAAACCCTTGCGCTGTTTAAGAAAGAAGCCATGCAGAACGTCGCGGATTTTGTAGACCTAAGCTCTGCTGAATTTGATGTGAAATACGGTGGCACCAAAGGCAACGTTACGCTGCTTTCGTTTGATGGCAAATACAAGGTGCAACGCTCAATTGGAGAGCACCGCGTGTTCGATGAACGCATCCAAGCGGCTAAGGCAAAAATTGACGAATGCATTAACCGTTGGAATGAAAATTCAAGCGATGAAATTAAAGCCCTGGTTGATTTGTCTTTCCGCGTAAACAAGCAAGGTCACATTGATGTAAACCAAGTGCTTAGCCTTCGCCAGTTAAACATTACCGACCCTGATTGGTTAGAAGCGATGGACGCCATTGCCGACTCAATCAAGGTTATCGGTAAAACACCTTACCTACGTATTTATGAACGCCAAGGTGATGGTCAGTACAAACAAATCGCTCTTGATATCGCCAAGCTATAGCGAGGTGTGAATGTTACTGATAAGCACCCGATATGGAGAGATAAACGTCAGTCGCCATGCTATCGAAAGATGGCGACAACGTACGGGTCGCAGCCTTCCACAACTTGTAGAGGCGGTGGCGAAAGCTAACCGCCCAAGCAAGAACAGACTGCGAAGAATAATGAAATGCGAATCAGGTTGGCAGCCAAAGCGAATTTTAGAAAGTGACTGCGCCTACTTCCTAATTCGAAACAACAACATTGTGACCGTTTATGACAAACGGAATAGAGGGTATCAACATGCATACAGCTAACCCACTGCAACGTTCTTTCACTACCGCCCACACTCGCAGAGTGATTGATCTAGAAATTGAAATGGCTGAAGCCTTAATTGAAAACGATGGCACTGCATTTCCAGATAGCACTTTTGAAGAAGGCTATATCGCAGCACTGAAGTTCATTTTAAATCAGTCAAGTTCTAACGTTCGTGAAGAGTACGAAGACATGATGGATGAACTCAATGGAAAAGACGAAAGCGAAGCGGCCTAACCAATTAATCAAATACATCATGAAGTTTCGCCGCTGCTCTCAAATCGAAGCAGAACAATGGGCAGATAACCACTGCGGTGATTGGCGCAATACGCCACTGCCCAAAGCGAAGCGAGTGAAATCCATATCAAGCAATGAAAAGGAATATGAAGAATGAGCAAACCAATTACAAAAGAAATGTGGGCTGAGATTGAAGCGGAAATGGCAGGTGGTTGGGTTGCTATCGCTTTTAATTACAAAGGTCATGAGGTGTCGGTAAATCGTGCCCGTGTATCTGAATCGAAAACATGCCTGGAAGTATACGTTGATGGCGTTATCAAAGGTGAGTGGATGAATTGCTGGGACGAAGAAAAATTAAAAAATCGCCCCGTCATCATTGAAGATATTTGGTGCTTAAAAACCAAAGCTAAATATTCCGCAAAGCATAAAAAGGATCTAGAGAAAATTTTTGGCAAGCGTCGAGTTAAAAAAGAGTACCCAGACCTACATGAGATATTTGCCTTTCATGTCCCTCATTTCTCAAAAGCTTCTGTGCTGTGTCGTCAGTTCAAAAAGCTCGAAGGGTTAGAGCTGACTAAAGCAACCTGCTTGAAGGAGGTTGAGCGTGAAGATTAGAGAACCGTCACCACAGGAAGAATTGGCCTTTGCAAGTAGTGCGCTTGAAACTCTAGCTGAAGCAACGTTAGAACACGGATACTTCCTGAGGCCAGAAGTGATCAAAATCATGCTCTCTATCACTGAGGGTAAAGACCGAATATTACCATCGAAACTTTATCAGGATGCAGAGCAATAAGCGAAACAAGCAAGGTTCGCCTTGCTTGTCTGCCTAGCGTGGTTGCTAGGTACTGATGAGCAGCCAGTACAACACAAAGCTATAGGAGGTTTTTATTATGTTTGGTGAATACACACCAGTAATGAAAGCAGGTTTATTACAACGCCGCTTAGCGAATGGTAAAGCCATACTCGATGCTGAACTAGGCTTGCAGAAATGGTGCCCACACTGCCAAGAGTATTGGCCGCAAGACACCTTGTTCTGGTCGCCATGCAGAAGAAACCCAGATGGGTTGCAGAGTTGGTGCAAAGCTTGTCAGTTGGAATGCAAGAACGCCAAACGTAAAGCGGCTTAGCTAAAAGGTGGACAGTATAATGAACGAAAGAGATCATGCACTTGAAGTGTTGAGAGATGCAATTCAAAACGCAGAGCAATTCGGTTTGGTTCGAACCGAAAATGGAAAAGTAATTACTGGTGCTCTGGATTCAGAACACGGTTTTGTTCTGGTTGAGGATGGGGAGGATTAGCCAATGTCTAACTTACTCAAACTTGTCCAAATCGCTAAGCGTGATCTTGCCATGGAAGATGATTCTTATCGTGACGTTCTTGAGCAATGCACAGGTAAGCGAAGTGCAAAAGGCTTGAACGACATTCAACTAACCAAAGTGTTAGACAGAATGAAAGCGCTAGGCTTTAAACCAAAACGCAAGCCACAAGCAAGAGCGCCAGAAGTAGCAAAGATTCGTGCAATTTGGCGTACCATGCACAAACAAGGCTTTATCCGCAATGCGAACGACGTTGCCATTGATGCTTATGTGAAACGCATGACTAGCGCATCAAATGGACGTGGCATTGAAAAGGCGGTTTGGCTTAAGTCAGCTCAAGCTGCAGAAGTGTTGGAAGCTTTAAAGAAATGGCATTATCGATTGATGGCCGAGGTGATCGCTAAAAGTGGTGGTCGCATTCCATTAAACGATCAGTGCACTGGGGATGCTGGCTATGATAAATTAGCCAAGTATTATGCAGAACACACCATCCAACATTAAGGTATTAGAATGGAATTTATATTGATAATTGTGGCAGTTTTGATAGCTCTTGCATTACTTCGCGTTCTTGGTTTTTTATCCCCGCTTCTTCTTATTGCAGCGGTTGTAGGATATGCCATCAATAACGGCTGGAGCATACCGGAGATCATCTCAACAGCAGTCATAGTGATAGCTTTTTCTATATACGGTTATTTAGCGTTTAAGAAAAAACAAGAAGAAAAACAGCATGAAGATATGGTTGAGTATGCTAAAAGTGAAAAAGAAAGGCTGGATAAAATCTGGAATAACCGCTCTTAACGTGCTCAATCAGTAAACACTACCATATACTACAAACACCTCGCCAAGCGGGGTGTTTTTGTATTTATGCCATGTGGATGGGAGGCAGTGATGGACGTTGAAGAAAATTTCGAAATGTTTGGGTATGATGATGTTAGCGTTGATGATTTGGAGGCTCTATTGCCAACAGATGAAAGTCGCCACCGTTGGCCGGACATGATGCTTACTATTTATGAGAGTTTACGTTCCGAATTAAATAAATTAGGCTTAGATGACGGCTATGCTTTAGTGTTGCTTTCTCGTCTTTGCGCTGACACTGGCGGGCTTCAGTATTACTTTCCTAAAGGGGAGCTTTTAGAGCACCAGCTAAAGCGAATGCGCATATGGAAAGAGTTCAACGGAAACAACGTCCCAGAGCTAGCAAAAAAACACGGAATATCGACTCAAAATGTTTATATGGCCATTAGGCAAATGAGAGCGCAAGAAATCAAAAGACATCAACAAGAACTGTTCTAACCCACCTCTAGAGACAAATGTCGTTATTTTTAGATTCATCTAAATAGAAAGCACAATCAGTTAAACGTAACCCCATTACTAAACTGGTTGTGCTATGAAAACCCTAACTCTCCATCGCAATTATTTCCCTCATGGTGTTTTTTCTTATCTGTGCGATGAGAATGGAAACGCTATTCTCAAGACCGTTGAACGACCTTGGAAAAATAACCAAGCTGGCATTTCATGTATTCCAGAAGGCACCTATGACCTGCTGCTACATGACAGCCCGAAGTTTGGCAAATGCTACGCACTAGAAGCACCTACCCTTGGTGTTACTCGATTCGGCCCTTCTCAACGAACTCATATTCTTATCCACAAAGCAAACCGAGCAGCACAGCTTGAAGGTTGTATTGCACCAGGCATGGACTTTGGTGTGGTGAATAATGAATGGGCTGTTATCAATTCAGGCACGGCCTTCGATTATTTTATGGCTCACCTTGGTGGTGAAAAAGCCAAGCTTGTTATTCGTCGAGCGTAACCATGGGACGCAATTGGGACTTTGCCAAACAACGAGGGCGCGAGCAGCGCCTTGATGCCGAGTTGAAGGCAGTTCAAACAGGTATTGAAGTCCCATTAAACCCGCCTTTATTTAGCCACGATGCCACCATGCAAAGTTACTTTTCGAAAGCGTGGAGCCGTGTCTCTCAAAATGAAATTGATCGCCACCTTGGTATTGCGAAAACGCCACAAGGGAATGACCTAGTTTCAAAAATCAGGAGCTTAAGAGAATGTCACTTTCAGTCATCGCGGGGGTAGCTTCGCTTGCCATGGAGTATGGCCCTGCTGCTATTCGCGGCATATCAAGTTTGTTTGGTGGTAGTGAAACGGCAGACAAAGTAGCGGAAGCGGTAGAGCAAGCCGATTCAATGTTCGGAGCTAACAAGGCACAGAAAGAGTTGGCCGTTACTCGCGCCCTACAAAACTTGCCACCTGAATCTTTGGTTGAACTTGAGAAGATTAAGGTCGAGTTAGAAAAAGAAAAGACTCGCCGCCAAGAACTCACGCTTGGTGATAAACAAGCCGAACATCACGAAACCCAAGTGACGATTCGTGAAGGTGATAAGGCTGAAGATGAATACGTTCGTCACACTCGCCCTTGGGGTTGCCGTTTGAGTTTGTATTCTGCCATTGCTTATATCTTCCTGTTTGAACTGCTCGAAGCCTTTGATAAAGGAACGGGGGCAAATTGGGAAATTGCAGCGGGGTTGATGGCACCGTTTCTTACTTACCTTGGTTGGCGCTCTGCTGATAAGCGTGGCATGACCAAAGGCACAGGCTCAATGGTTGGTGATGCACTTAAGGCGGTGAAAGTAAAATGACCGACCAGTTCGATAAGGCTCAAGAGCTTGAGCAAACCTTCAGAGAAAAAGCCATTGCTCATCAACGTACACGCTGCATAGAACAGCCCGACGAAGATGAACACGGTAATCGCTATTGCTTAAGTTGTGGTGACACCATCTCAACCCAGCGATTAGAAGCGATGCCAAATGCGGTGCGCTGCGTCAGTTGTCAATCACATAAGGAGCCACATTAATGGAGTTGTGGATCAAAACTTACTGGCCTATCGCATGGGCTGCGTTGAGCACACTGGGGATGTTAGTCCTTGCCTTGCTTTCTAAAACGTACGCCAAGCGTGATGAGCTTGAAGAAGTGAGGCGCGATGTGGATGAACTGCATACGAAAATAGACCAACTACCCACTGACGAAGAAGTGAATCGTCTTCGTCTTGAACTGTCAGAAATGCGTGGTGAATTGAAAGAGCTTAGAGCAGAGCTCAAGCCCATCAATCACCTTTCTCAGTTGTTATTAGAACAACGTTTAAAAGATGATAAATAGGAATTGTTATGGGCTTTAAAGAGTTATTAAAAGAAGACCAGCGTCTTGTGATCTTACGGTCACTTCATGACATGACAGGGTATGAAGCGAACGAATCTATCCTTGATTCTTGCCTTGATACTTACGGCCACAAAATCAGCCGTGATGCAGTTCGTACGCACTTATCTTGGCTTGAAGAGCAAGGGCTAATTAGCATTCGTACTGTATTAGATTGCCAAGTCGCAAAACTTACAGGCCGTGGTGAAGATGTGGCAACAGGCCAAGCCATTGTGCCAGGCGTAAAACGCCCACGCGCTTAGTGAGGTAACACCATGACCAAGAAGAAACGTATTCGCTCAAAGATAGAGTTGCTGCCTCAAGAGATTCGAGAGGCACTTAATCTTTGGCTTCGTAATGGCGATATGACTCAGCAAGATGTGCTGGGTGCTATCCATGAAATGATTGATGAGGCTGGCTTACCTAAAGAGGCTAAGCCAAGTTATACGTCACTCAACCGTTATGCTCGTCGAATGGAAGACATGGGGGCTCGTCTTCGCCAGTCTCGCGAAGTGGCGGAAGTGTGGACAACCAAACTGGGTGAAGCGCCCACCTCTGATGTGGGTAAGCTGCTGCAAGAGTTTGTGCGTACCATGGCTTTTGAAACATCTATGACCATGATGGAAAGCGCCGCTGAAGACGGTGAAGTGATTCCACCCAAAGCACTCGCTCAACTCGCTTTGGTTATTCAACGTATCGAGCAAGCTTCAATGGTGAGCCATAAGGTTGAGAAAGAAATACGCAAAGCTTTTGCTGAAGAGATGGTCGAGAAGACCGAGCAGGTAGCGAAGAAAGCTGGCTTAACGTCAGACACAGTGAAGATGCTGAAAGCAGAGCTGCTAGGGATTGCCTAATGACAGAATCACCAAACGTCAATTCGATTACTGAAAACATCCTTGTCAAGTTCGACAAGGATGAGCTTTTACTTGGATATCAGAAGCGTTGGATAGCCGATGACTCTGTGCTTAAGATTGCCGAGAAATCACGTCGTACTGGTTTGACGTTTGCTGAAGCGGCTGACTCTGCGCTTAGTGCTGGCACGGCCAAAGGCGAAGGCGGCAATAACGTGTTCTATGTTGGCTCGAACAAAGAGATGGCGCGAGAGTTCATTGATGCTGTTGCTCTGTGGGCCAAGATATTCGATAAAGCGGCTGGCGAAGTTCAAGAAGATATTCTCAACGATGAAGACAAAGATATTCTGACCTTCGTCATTTACTTTGAATCGGGCTTTAAGGTTCAAGCGCTGTCGAGTAACCCTTCTAACCTGCGTGGTATGCAGGGTACGGTTATCATCGATGAGGCTGCATTCCATGAACGCTTAGCAGAAGTGCTAAAAGCCGCACTCGCTTTGACTATGTGGGGTTCTAAAGTTCGCCTTATTTCTACCCACAATGGTATAGACAACTTATTCAATCAACTTATCCAAGATAGCCGTGCGGGGAAAAAGCGTTACTCGATCCATACCGTTACGCTCGACGATGCTTGTTTGGAAGGTTTGTATCAACGAATTTGTCAAGTAACTAAGCAAGAGTGGTCACAAGAGAAAGAAGATGAATGGAAAGCTAACCTTCTCAAAGACACGGCCACCGAAGAAGATGCACTTGAAGAGTATCAATGTGTTCCGAAGAATGGCGGCGGTGCTTACATTTCTCGTAGTCTTCGCGAGCGTGCTGCGTGTCTCGATGACGCACCTGTTATTCAATTCACTGGCAGCATGGCCTTTAACCAAGCGGATGAATCTAGCCGAATACGTGAGATGCAAGAGTGGCTAGTTGAGAATGTTGGCCCTCTTCTTCAAGTGCTTCCTAAAAACTTGCGTCATGCGCTTGGAGAAGACTTTGCGCGTAATGGTGATTTGACCTCGTTTGCCCCTATCACGGTAATGGACGATACCCGCCGAAAGGTGCCGTTTATCGTTGAGCTTTCTAATGTGCCATTTAAGCAGCAAGAGCAAGCGCTTTACTACATATGTGATCGCTTGCCTCGTCGTGATGGTATCGCGCTCGATGCGCGTGGTAACGGCCAGTACTTAGCAGAGCAAGCAAGATATAAGTACGGTGAAGAGGTTCAAGAAGTGATGCTTTCCGTTGCTTACTACCGTGAGAACATGCCTCGCTTTAAAGCGGCGTTTGAGGATGATGAAATTCAGCTGCCTAAGCATGAAGACATCATTACCGACTTGGGACAAATCCAAATTTATCGCGGTGTGCCAGGTATCGATGACAAGCGAACGACGGGCAGCGGTGGCAACAAGCGCCACGGGGATAGTGCGATTGCTATCTTTCTTGGCTATATCGTTTCTAAAGATGACATTACTCGTTATGAGCTGCACACCATCAAGGCCAGTGTCGATGAGAACCAACGCCGCTTTCATGGCTCTGCCGAAGAAAATAACCGATTTGATGATATGCCGAACCAAGACCTACGCGGCAAAGGAATTAGACTATGACCTCAATTGTTGATGTAAGCGGCAAGCCATTAAAAGCCGATAAGACGCTACTGTCTGAAGACATTGCCAAAGCGTACACCACCAGTGTACGTAACCCTCGACCTGCCAGTGTCGCCTCTACTTTAAACCCGCTTAGATTAGCGGGATTACTTCGCAGTGTGGTGGATGGGAACAACCCCGAAGATTACATGACGCTTGCCGAGGAAATGGAAGAGCGTGATTTGCACTACGCGGCGCAGCTGCGCACCCGTAAGTTGGCTGTGGCGGCGATTGCCCCAACCGTTGTGGCGGCGAGTGAAGACAAAGCCGATGTGGAAATGGCAGAACGTGTTCGCGCCATTATGGATGATGACCAAATCCCAGAGCTGCTGTTTGACTTGCTTGATGGCCTAGGTAAAGGCTTGTCTGTGGTGCAAATACTATGGGACACCAAACAGACCCCATGGAAGCCACAAGATTATAAATGGGTAGATCCTCGCTACTTACGCCAGGACAACGAAACGCTTCAAGAGATTTTGCTTATCAGCGATGACGCGCCCAGCGGTGCGCCTTTAGACCCGTATAAGTTTATGGTGCATAAGCCTCGATCTAAATCTGGCAGCGTATGGCGCAACGGTTTAGCGCGATTGGTTGCCGTGATGTACATGCTTAAGTCGTTCACGATTCGTGATTGGTGGGCGTTTGCTGAAGTGTTTGGTATTCCGGTTCGTGTGGGTAAGTACGGCCCGAACGCCAGTACCGAAGATATCAGTACTCTGGTGAATGCCATTGGTCGTATTGCCAGTGATGCAGGTGCGGTAATTCCTGAATCCATGAAGCTAGAGCTTATTGAAACGGCCAAAGGCAATGGCGGTAATACGCTGTTTGAAAACATGGCCCGTTGGTGTGATGAACAAACCAGTAAAGCGGTACTTGGTCAAACCATGACAGCTGATAACGGCAGCTCACAATCTCAAGCCAACGTGCATAATGATGTGCGTATGGATATTGCCGAGTGGGATGCGCGTCAGCTTCAGTCTTGCATTAATGAGTACCTGGTTAAGCCTTACATTATTTTGAACTGGGGCCCGCAAGAGCATTACCCGAAAGTACGCATTCAACTTCCTCAGCCAGAAGACTTGAAGATGTTGGTTGATAGCATCACGCCTCTTATTGATCGTGGTTTTAAAGTCTCTGCATCGAGCGTACGTGAAAAGTTTGGATTACCTGAGCCCGATGAGAACGAAGAAGTGCTCATGCCAACCTCTGCCATTTTAGCGCAAACAATGCCAGCGGCGATGAACAGACAACGCCCAGGTCTTGCCATTAACCGTGTGAGCAAAACCGCTGAAGCGGAAATGAACGACTTAACCGATGAAGCCATGAGCGACTGGGAAGAAGTTGCGGAAGACTTCATGAACCCGATCATCGAACTGGCCAATGCGTCAGACAGTTATGAAACGTTCTTAGAAAAGCTGCCAGAGCTTCAAGAGACATTAGGCGCTGACGTGTTTGTTGAGCAGATGGCGCAATACATGTTCCAGATGCGCGGCTATGGAGACGCTAAAGATGTCTAAAGCCCTGGCGTCTGAAAGTATTGTGCCTGTTGAATCACTAGAGTGGTTCAAGAGTAAAGGAATAGAACCTGGCTTTGACTATCGCGACGTATGGAAGCAAGAGCACAACAACGCTTTCACTGTGGCAAAGATGCTGAATGCGGATCTTCTTGTGGATGTGAAAGCCATTGTTGAAGAGGCCATCGAACAAGGCCAAACGTTCAAGCAGTTTCAAGATATCTTAAAGCCACTCTTGGTTAAGTCTGGTTGGTGGGGCATTCAAGAAATGGTTGACCCACTAAGCGGAGATTCAAAGCCCGTTCAATTAGGCAGTGAAGGCCGTGTAAAGACCATTTACAAAACCAACATGAGAACGGCACGTTCAGCGGGGCAATGGGAGCGCATCGAGCGAACCAAACGCGCCATGCCTTATTTGCTTTATCAGCTTGGGCCATCCATGGAGCATCGAGTTGATCACGTTAAATGGAAAGATACGCTGCTTCATGTTGGTGACCCATGGTGGGATAACCACATGCCACCGAATGGTTGGGGCTGCAAATGTTGGATACGCCAGGTATCTAAGTTTGAAGCTGAGAAGCTGATTGCCGATGATAAGGTATCGACCGACTCGCCAGAAGGTGGCACTAAGCAGTGGTTAAATAAGCGAACGGGTGAAGTGGAAGTGTTGCCAGAAGGCATTGAGCCAGGATGGAATTACAACCCTGGCAAATCTCGCACAGAAGCGATGCAAGAAGACCTATTACAAAAAGAAGCAAGAATGCGTGAAACGCTCTCTAACGGCTATTAGTTGTAAAATGGCTACAATGTGTCGTTTAAAAAAGTTCTAACAAATCTGAGTCGATTTAAACAGTGTTTAAACATGGTTCAGTAAACTATTTTAGGTGAGATTGTACAAGTCAGCTTGATAAGCTGATTTTTTCGGGTAATCTTTAAGCCCTTAGCAATCGCAATTCAATTCAACCCCCCTTTATCAAAATAGAGCAACCGACGTTATTTCTCGTCGGTTGCTTTTTTTTTGCATTCTTAACTCCACGAAACGAGTTCATACCAACTAATCCAATGAGGAGGTTGTTATGTAAGTTCTGATTTATGGAGCGAGTAATGAAGAAAACCCATTTGGCCAAATGCTTTAACCTTTCCCAAACTGTTATCGATGGTTTGGGTACAGAGCAAGGCACCAATACGGTTTGGATACCGATGATCCCAAAAGGTGAAGCCAAAGGTCGCGATGGTCGCATGTGGTTAAACAGTAACCCTGACGCCATTGTGAGCGCTTTCAATGCCAAACTGCCTTTCGATTTAGAACATGCCACCGAAATCAAAGCCCCTAAAGGTGAAGACGCTGAAGCCTACGGTTGGATTCTAGCGCTTGAAAACCGTGATGGTGAGATTTGGGCTCAAGTGGAATGGAACCACCAAGGCCGCTGGCTTATTGAAGAGAAGCGTTACCTCTATTATTCCCCTGCTTTTCACTACGACGCTGAAGGCATCATCACTGCGATGAGCAGTGCTGGGCTGACCAACAAACCTAACTTTTATGTACCTGCCCTTAATCGACAAGAGGAAACCGACATGAAGCTTCCACAGCTGATTGCAGCCGCGCTTGGCCTAGCCGCAGACGCGACCGAAGAGCAAGGTGTTACCGCAATTAATTCACTTAAGTCTGAGAAAGACATTGCGCTAAACCGTGCCGCTACGCCGGACTTAACTAAGTTCATCCCAATTGAAACACACACCGTTGCACTGAACCGCGCCGCGACAGCGGAAGCTCAGTTAAAAGAAATTGACGATCAGAAAATCGACGACTTGGTTCAGGCTGCGATTGATGACGGCAAAGTTGCCCCTGCGAACAAAGAGATGTTTGTTGGTATGTGTCGTGCTGACGGTGGTATTGCTCAGTTCGAAGCGTTCGTTGAAACCGCACCATCTATCGCAACCAATTCACAGCACAAGACGCCTAAAGAAAAACAGGGCAACGCAAAGCTTGAAGAGCACGAATTGGCAATGTGCCGAAAAATGGGCGTGACGGAAGATGAATTCCTCGCGGCAAAAACACAAATGAATGTAGGAGCTAAATAATGGCGACTGAAGCACAAGTAATTGAAGCACTCCAAGCAACGATGTCTGCGGCATATGTAAAAGGGCTTGGTGCTGCTAAACCGCAGTGGTCAAAAATCGCCACTTTAGTTCCTAGTTCTGGTGCGGCTAACTTCTACGGTTGGTTAAAAGACTTACCAGGTATTGTTGAGTGGACGGGAGACCGTCAACTGGCTGACATGGGTAAGCACGGATACTCAATTGAGAATAAGACGTTTGAAAGTTCGATCTCAATTGGCCGCGACGAAGCTGATGATGACCAAATTGGTCATTACAGCGTGATTGCTCAGAACTACGGTGATCAAGTGGCTTACTTTCCTGACACTTTGTCTTACCCGTTGCTTGCAGCTGGCTTTACCACGCTGTGTTATGACGGTCAGAACTACTTTGATACTGACCACCCATTAGAAACCACACCTGCAACCACATTCTCGAATGTGGTGGGTGACCCGTCAACAGACACGGGTGAACCGTGGTTCTTGATTGATGATACAAAAGTGCTCAAGCCGATTGTTTACCAAGAGAGACGTCCGTTTGTGTTCAAAAACATGAACCCAAATGAAGAGTACACCTGGTTCAGCAACAAATATGCAGCGGGCGTTGATGGCCGTAGCAATGTTGGCTTCTCTTTCCCTCAATTAGCGATTGGCTCTAAAGCTGCGCTAACAGAAGCGAATTACGAAGAAGCTAAGAAGAAACTTCAGAAAATGAAAAAGGTAGACGGTACTCCAATTGGTGTGCGTGCAACTAAATTGGTTGTTGGCCCTGACAACGAAGCCGCTGCTAAGAAGTTGATCGAACGTATGTTAGTTGATGGCGGTGATTCCAACGTTTATTACAACGATGTTGAAGTTGTGATTTCACCTTTAATTAGCGCTTAACCAGCAACACAGATTGGCGGTAGCAATGCCGCCAACCTTTAGGGATTTATGCCATGACTGTAAAAGTTGAACTTAATCCAAACACTTGGACGCTTATTTCTTCTGCTGCGGCGGGTTATATGGACAACCAAACAGGCAGCGTTGTGAAGTACCGTGTTGAAGACTCAGCACCATCCGATGCTGAAACTTGGGGGCATCAATTGAAGCTTGAAAAAGGCATTGGTTGGTCACGTTCAGTAGCAAAGCCACTTTATGGAAGAACGGCCAGCTCAACGGGTGATGTCATCGTTACGGAAGGTTAAGTATGTTTTTTGAAAACTCACCACTGATAAGCCAAAGCGCTACGCCAGCACCTGAATCTGTTTTGCTTATGCGTGCCAGTTATGTCACGCCAGATGCGAACGATTTAAAACAAACGCTCGCGGCAGACAATACACCGGAAACGATTCTATTCAACGATGTGCATTTGGCCTCTCCTGATATAGACGTTGATCTGGTGACTGGCGAATCAACCGCTTTAAAAGACTTTAGCGGCATGGTGAGTATCAATGCTTTGGTACTGCGTGAGAGTTCACCTTTTGCGGCCAGTGATTGGGGCATGTTTGCTGAGGTGTTTGATGGTAGCAATTGGGTTCCTGTTTCAGGTAGCCATCGACCGCTAACTCTTGGCTTTCAATTCGATAATGAAAAACGCCCGAATGATTTCACTGTTTCCATCTCTTTGCTTGCTGGCGACAAGTTCCGTTGGCGTCACTATACAACGGATGCAAGCAGCCAAGTGTCATTGGTTTCATTTGGTGCGGCTAATGGGTTGCCCTCTTCAGCGGGTGTGATCATGAGTTTCTGGGGCATTAAACCGTAATTTAATCGCCATTAAATATTCGTTTAAAGGAGTTCACAGTGAGTGGAACTAAAAAATCAACAACTGCAAAAGTTGGAAAAGTGGAAGGAAATCCCTCCACCGCTAAAGCGGAAGCCGAACAGAAAGCACTCGACAACTTCGATGCTGATTTAAATGACGAAGCTAAAGCTAGGGCTGAATTAGAAGCCGAAGCCAAGGCGGGAGCTGAAGCTAAAGCAAAAT
>NZ_JBFRRH010000049.1:27746-76638 GCF_041472995.1 Vibrio sp. 10N.261.46.A3
GCGGAAGCTGAAGCTAAAGCAAAATTAGAAGCCGAAGCTAAGGCGGAAGCTGAAGCTAAAGCTAAATTAGAAGCCGACAAAAGCAAAGGTGATCAAATTGTACAAGTGGATTCAAAGAAAGATGATGTGGTTCATCCTGGGGATGGCGTTGACGCTATCGGTATTCTTGGCGCTTTCAAAGTATGCGCTAAATCAGATGCTGGGTTTTGGCGCTCAGGCGTTCAGTTCCATCGTCTCCAAGAAAAGCTGGTGCTTGTGGTGGAACAAGAGCCGGATGCGTCTGCGCGAGTTCATGCGAAAGATCATGAACCAGAGTGCGTGGTGTTCCTCTCTCCTGAAAAGGCGAAGCGCGTACACGACGAGCCGCACCTAACGGTCGAAGTTGTTGAGCTTGAAGACGTACTCGATCTTCAAGACATGCAGCAATAACGTTTTTAAAAGGTAGTAAATACGATGGCAACTTACGCAACCAAACAAGACCTACTTGATCGTGATGAGCAGATGCTGTGGAACTTTGCGGTAGACCGCACCACAGGCGAACTCAACGATGTTTGGATTAACCAGGCATTAGACCAAGCTGATGAAGAGATTAACTCTTTCTTAGGTCGTCGTTATGTTCTGCCACTGCCGACTGTGCCAGGCATGTTGAATAAGGTTGCCATCACTATTGCGTTCTACTGGTTAGCCGACCGTGACCAACAGGCCACGAACCTACTAGAAGAGCGCTACAAGATGCAGCTTGAAACCCTGCGTGAAATTGCCAATGGCAAGCGCGAACTTGGTTTGCCAACCATCGAAGCCCCAAGCGAAAGCAGTGTGGGCAAGGTTGAGCTGATTCAAGAGAACGAGCGTCAGTTCACTCGCAACAGTTTGAGAGGCGTCTTGTAATGTCGATTGGTGTTCAAGTGACGGGAACGCAAGAGCTTGAGCGCTATCAACAGCTGCTTGAAACCCTAAGCGACCCAAAGCACAAAATGGAACTTTTGGATAGTTTAGGGAGTGTTGTAGAAAACCAAACTACGAGAAGAATTGCCGATGAGAAAACGTCACCTGATGGTCAGCGTTGGGATGATTGGTCTAGCAGTTATGCGAAGACTCGACATGGAAACCAATCCCTATTGGTTGGTGAAGGAGACTTGCGAGACTCAATTACTTTCCAAGTGGAACGAAACCAAGTTCGAGTTGGATCACCATTGGCTTACGCTGGCGTTCATCAAGATGGATTTTCTGGTCCGGTTCAAGTGTCTGCTCATACGCGCCTTATCACACAAGCCTTTGGTAAAGCGATTCCTCAGAGAACTCAATTCATCTCGTCTTTCACTCGTATGATGAACATACCGCAGCGAGAATTTTTAGGGTTAAGTACCGACAACCAAGCGGATGTGTATACGGTTATCGGTAACTTCTGGAAGGAGTTAATGAATGTCTAGACCCGACTTTACCACCAGTGGTTCTACCGTTTGGGCCGTGAATGAAATCGTTCAGTACCTTAAGCCAAAGCTTGAAGGTGGTGTGCGTGAAATAGAAAAGATCCAAACCGTTGAGTGCCACATTGGCCGCTTTGACAAGGCGGATGATATTAAGCGCTGGATGTCGAATCGTGACGGTGGCGTTCGTATTGCTGCCCTACGTGTTCCGCAATATGAAACTGTGGGTAATCGCTTAATTGGTAACGTTAACCTGGTGGCCTATGTGCTTACCACTGACCAGTTCGGTTACGAAAAAGACCTACGTGCCGAAGTGGTCGCAGGAAAATTGGTGCGTGAACTGGTGGATAGAAGCGCACTGCCAACGGCCTATGGTCGCGTTGAAAACGTACGCAGTGACAATTTATACAGCGGTGAAATTGACAAGCTTGGTATTGCTATCTGGTCGGTCACTTGGTCGCAGCAATGGTACTTAGATGAAGAGATTGATCTCAGTACGTTAGATGACTTCATTACCTTTGGTTTGAAAGGTGAAATCGCAGATGGCGCACCCACCATTGATGGTGAAGTGAAGCTGCCTCAATAAACCGTGACAAAAATATAGGACTTAATCATGTCGTTAAAAAAGAATCTGATCCCCATTAAACCCAAGAACGCCGAAGTGCCAGTACGCAAACCTGAAGGTGGTTTTGTTAACGCAGCTGGTGAAGAAGTCGAACGCACAGGCTACTGGGTTCGAAGAATTAATGATGGCGACGTGGTGCTAGTCCCTCAAAAAGATTGGGATGCAGCCAAGGCGGCACTGGCAAAAGAAAAAGCCGATGCCATCGAGCAACAAAAGAAAGCGCTGGCGAAAGAAGCCAAGGCTACAACCTCTAAAACTGAAGGAGAATAAGCATGTCATTGGGCTCTATTCCTAACGATATTCGAGTACCACTCGTTTATATCGAGATCGACAACAGCGAAGCGAATTCAGGCACACCCGCTTTGGCTCAAAAAGTATTAGTACTTGGCCAACAGCTGGCAACGGGCAGTGCTGACGCACTTACGCTGAATCGTATTACCACAAGTGAAAGCCAAATGGATGACCTTTATGGTAAAGGTTCAATGCTTTCTCGTTCGCTTAAGAAGTTCCGCAAAACCAATGAATATACAGACGTGTATGCATTGGGTGTGGCTGACTTAGCAGCAAGTGCGGCTAAGGGTGAGATTGCTGTTACGGCAACCACGGTTAAGGCAGGTGTGATCGCGTTATTGATTGCTGGCGAAAGCGTGCAGGTAACGGTGAAAGACACTGACGATGCTGATTCTATTGCGACGGCCATCATTGCTAAGGTGAATGCTGATACCAACCTGCCTGTTACTGCTGCTTTGAAAACAGCTGAGACAGATATTGTAGAGCTGACGTGTAAATGGACAGGTATTACGGGCGATGATATCGATATCCGTTACAACTACTACGACGGTGAGTTTTTGCCTAGTGGCGTGACTATTGCGATTACTGCCATGACAGGCGGTGCAGGAACGCCAGACATGAGCGCTGTTATCGCGGCGATTCCGAACGAATGGTACAACCATTACGTGATGCCATTTAACGATACCCAATCAATGAATGACCTACGTGACGAGCTGATTAATCGTTGGGGCCCACTCAAGATGATAGAAGGCATTGCTTATACCGCGTTCCGTGGCACCTTTGCTGAGACGGGTGCGTTTGGCTCTGCGCGTAATGACTTCTTGTTTACGTGTATGGGTACGAACAGTTCGCCAAACTCGCCTTGGGAATTCGCTGCCGCTTATGCAGGCCGTGCGTCTTACTCGCTTGGTATTGACCCTGCCCGCCCACTTCAAACGTTAGTGCTAACCAGTTTGCTGCCACCGGCTAAAACCGCACAGTGGGACATGACCGAACGCAACCTGCTTCTGCACGATGGCATTGCAACCTATTCCGTTACGCCAGGTAATGAAATTGCAATTGAGCGTGAAGTGTCAATGTACCGTGAGAACGTGTATGGCGACCCAGACCCAAGTTACCTCGATATCACGACACCAGCGACATTGGGTTACTTGCGTTACTCACTTCGAACCATGGTGACTAACCGATTCCCTCGCCATAAGTTGGCAGGTGACGATGTGCTTGATCGCCTTGACCCTGGTCAGCCAGTGGTGACACCAAAGATTATGCGCAATGCCGTGTTAGAGCTTGCCAATACTGACTGGGTACCAAGTGGTTTGATGGAAGACTTCGATGGTTTCAAAGAGACGTTGGAAGTGTATCGAGACACAAGTGATCAGAACCGTTTGAACTGTGTGTTCAAGCCGGACATTGTGAATCAGTTCCGTATCTTCGCCGCACTAATGCAGTTCAAACTTTAATAGGGAGTACGCACCATGGGACAAATCCTTGGTCAAGTTGTTGTTCGTGCTAACAGCAAACAACTCAAAACAAAGAAGGGTTCAACTTTGAACCCAGGTGGTTACAATCATGTATCTCACCCTGGTCCAAACCGTATTTGGGGTAAGTCGAAAGAGTTCGTTGCCGCGACAGTAGCGGTAGTGATTGCGGCAGATGAAGATGTCGATGTGGTGGAAATCAATAGCATCACAGACGCAACGCTAACATGGGAAGGCGACAACGGTGTTGACTACATGATTACAGGTGCATCACCACAAGCCCCTTTCCAGTTAAGTGACTCTGGTGATATCACTGGCACGTTCGAAGGCAACCCAGCGGAGAGAATCTAATGGCCGTTCTCACTTTTGATCTTAAAGATGGACTTAAGTCTGGAGAAACTACTGGGTTTGAAGTGGGCCTTCGAGAGCTTACCCCTAGAGACGTTTTTGACGCTCAATTAGCTTCTGAAAAGCTTGGGCTGATTGAGGGGCGTCCATACGCTTATACCAGTAATGTTCAAATGGGGATGGAGTTACTTTGTCGCCAAGTGGGATTTATTGGAAAGGTTCAAGGGCCATTCTCTGCAAAAGAGTTGCTCAAGTTATCACAAGATGATTTTAACCTTATTCAATTAAAAGCTTCTGAACTGGATGCTGTAATGGTTCCAGAAGAAGTGACGGAGGCTCTCGAATCGCGGGGGCGATCTGAAGTCGCTGACTAAACCACTTAGAACCTTGCTCCTTAACATGGGGGCAAGGTATCCAGTCAGCGATTTAAAATCCCTTCCTATACGTCATATTTTTGAAATGCTACCGCCGCTTATTGAAGGAACAGAGCATGGCTAAAAAACTTGAAACCGATATTGTTCTTAATTTACAAGGCAACCTAGCTTCTAAGGCGAGTAAATATTCACAGTCAATATCCACACTTGGTAAAAAAAGCCAAAGTGCATTCAATATGATGGAACAGTCCGCTAAATCTGCAAGTAAAGGTATAGACACTTTTGGTAACCGTACCATTGTTGGCGCGGGTGCGGTGGCTTTTGCCTTTGAAAGAACCTTTATTAAAACGGCCGCGGAGTTTGAGCGTTACCAAGTGATGCTTAATAAGCTGCAAGGCTCAGAGGAAGGCGGAGCGAAAGCTCTAGAGTGGATTGAGGACTTTACTCAAAATACCCCTTATGCAGTAAATGAAGTCACTCAATCGTTTGTGAAGCTTAAGGCTTTCGGTCTCGATCCTATGGATGGAACAATGCAAGCTATCGCTGACCAAGCCTCAATGATGGGTGGGACTGCTGAATCTGTAGATGGAATTGCTACAGCTCTTGGGCAAGCCTGGACTAAAGGAAAACTGCAAGGTGAAGAAGCGCTTCAGTTGCTAGAGCGTGGCGTTCCAGTTTGGGACTACTTAAACAAGGTTTCTAAAGAACTTGGTCATAACAATGGCCTAGGTCTAACAGCTGCTCAACTTCAAGACATGGCGTCTAAGGGGGAATTAGGTCGTGACACTATCAAGCGCTTGATCGAGGAGATGGGTAAAGCGTCTGAAGGCTCTGCGAAGAAGCAAATGGAGACGTGGAACGGCATGGTCTCAAATATGGGCGATCATTGGTCTGTTTTCCAAAAAGACGTAATGGAAAGCGGTGCGTTTGATGTACTGAAAGATGAGCTTGGCACTTTTTTATCGATGCTCGATGAAATGAAAGAAACAGGTGAGTATGACGAGCTTGTTCAAACGGTAGGTACAGACCTAGTTGACGCTTTTAGAGCTGCTGCTGATTTTGCTGGTGCAGTAAAAGATGTCGGGCAAGAGCTACTTCCAGTATTGCGTGCTATCGGTAATGGAGCTTCAGCAATCAGTGAGGCCGTTGGTGGCTATGGGAATTTGGCTAAGATTTTAGCTTCAGTTTATGCCTTGAATAAAGCGATCAGAATTGGAGCTCCATTGTTGAAAGGTGCTGCTGGGCTTATTGGTAAAAGTTCTGGAGGAAAAGCTGGGAAAGTTGCAGAGAAGTTAGGTGCAATGCCTGTTTATGTCATAAATATGCCAAGTGGCGGCATGGGTGGTTTAGGCGGAGACATTGAAGCTTCTGGTGGTAAAGGCGGTAAAGGTTCAAAAACCAAATCGAGCATTAAGAAAGTAGGTAGCGCAGCTATGGCATTAAGCCCGTTGGCTGTTATGACGTTGTTAGGTAGTGCAAAAGATTATGATCCTAAAAACCCTATGTTTCCAACATTGGATTTTGGTCAAGAAAGTAATAAGAAAACACCACCGCCAAACGTTACCGATGCAACCGCTCGATTCAATGAAGCATTTAAGAGACCTCAGTCAGCTTTTGAATTGGCAGGGCAAGCGCCTACTGGCAATGTTAATTTAAAAATTGAGGTGTCAGATGAACGCATTAAGGTTACGCCAACTTATGCGGCTTCTGGTATTACTATCGACCCAGATACGGGTACAAATTAAAGGGGCTTTAAATGGCATTTGAAGATCGTTTAACCGCCTCTATTCGGGGTGTTGAATTTTTCCTAGATGATGCAAGTGGTGACTTTGGTCGCCGTGCTATCCCTCATGCTTACCCTAAGCGTGAACAAGGCTATACCGAAGATAACGGTAAAGTGCTTCAACAAGAAATGATTAATGGCCGCACTGTGGGTGATGGCTACTTTGAGAAACTACAACAAATCATTGAAGCGATTAATACACCAGGGCCGTGTGAACTGATTCACCCTTGGTTTGGCGTTCGTAAGGTTCAGGTTGGCAAAGGCAGCTTTAAGTTAGTCAATAAAACAGACGGTTTAGCCACGTTTAGCTTTGAGGTGTTTGAGCAAGGTGAAAACCTATTCCCGAATTCAAAGCGCGATACCGCAAGCCAGGTGCAAGGTGAATCAACCAAGTCACAAGATGCGGCTAATGATGCCTTTGAGAAAGAATTTGATGAGACGGCCACGGAAGGTGTGGGCGATATGGTTGATCAGTTCTTAGATGACTTGGATGAATTCACTCGTGGTTTGCCATCACTACCTAGTGAGCTGCGTGAGTGGACAGATCGCCTTATGCGCACCAAAGATTCCATTGGCAACCTATTAGCCTACCCTGGTGAATTAGCGCGTGAAACCATGGGCCTGTTGGAAGACGTGAAAGGCGTGGTCACTGACCCTATTCGCGCCCTCGATGTTTACCAGAACGTGCAAAACCGTTGGGATGGTATGCGAGCTGAACTGGCTGTTACTGGTGGTTTAAGCCGTAACATCGATAGCGCTGATGGCTTCGCAAGTTCGGTGCCTAGTGTGGCTAACCCTGTGAAGCAACAAGCCGTGCTAAATAATGCCGATGCGTACAAGCGCTTGATTATGAATTCAGCAACTGTATCTAAGGCTTCTGCAATGGGTGACGCCGATATTGGTGTTGATTTGATTGATACCGATGAGTCGATTAATAGCCTTTCAGGTGCTGACCGTAAAGCCGTATTAACGGGTGAGCAGTACAAGAAGATGGGGTATGACATTGCCAATGAGTTAGCGGAGCTTTCTGCAAATGCCGTTGAACTTGGTGACTCTGCTGTGTGGCGTCAGTTTCGTGTGCTACGTCAAGCGGTGCTGGCTGATACCAGAGCAAGAGCCGAGCTTTTGCCTCAGTTAAGTATTTACACGCCCACCAGTACGGTGCCTGTTTCTTTGGTGGCATGGCAAGAGAACGGCGACACTGAAACGCGCCAGAGCATAGTGCGTCGTAATGGTCTTTCTAATCCGTCTTTTATCTTGCCTTCAGATTCCATTGAGGTGATTAGTTCATGACAACGCAGTTAGATGAAATTGTATTGAAAGCTGGCGGCAATGTTTACGGTGGCTGGACTAAGGTCAGCGTGACTCGCTCAATCAATGCGATGTCTGGTTCATTTGATTTAGAACTGACTTGGAAGTGGCAAGGCTCTGATGATAAATACAAAGCCTTTATGGAGCCGATTCAGCAAGGTCAGCCTTGTGTGATTGAAATTGGTGGTGAGCGCGTGATTACGGGCTATGTGGATGATTGGGTGCCTAGCTACGATGCAAACCAGGTGATGATATCGGTGAGTGGTCGAGACAAAACCGCTGACCTAGTGGATTGCTCGATTGACTACCCTTCAGGGCAGTTCAACAACCAAACGTTAACCCAGATTGCTAACGTGGTGTGTAAGCCTTTCGGTATCAAAGTGATCGTGAATACCGATGTGGGCGCGGCGTTCCCTCGTATTCAAATCGAGCAAGGTGAAACACCACATGAGCTGCTTGCTCGTCTAGCGCGTCAGCGTGGTGTGCTGCTAACCAGTGACACGTTTGGCAACCTTGTGATCGTGCGTAGAAGTACAGAGCGTGCGGGTGTGTCTTTAATCCTTGGTGAGAATGTGAAAGCTGCGCGTGGTCGCTTCAGCTGGCGTCAGCGTTTTAGCTATTACAAAATAAAAGCCGTCGGCCCTGCATTTGGTGGCTTTGATTCAGATGATGCTATTTCGGTAGGTGGTATTGAGGCGAATGTTAGCGATGCAGATATTACACGTTATCGCCCGATGATTATTGTTAATGAAGAAGTGACCACAGCGGAAGGTGCAGCCAAACGTGGGCAATGGGAACGCCAACGTAGCATTGCTATATCTAATGGTGCAGAGTACACGGTGACAGGGTGGCGAATCCCGCAAACGGGCAAGCTATGGAACTTCAATACGGTAGTGCCAGTTCAAGATGAGATTGTGGGTTTGGATGAAGAGATGCTGATTTCCTCGATCATGTTTAGCGAAGATGTTTCAGGTCGTATTGCTGTGATTAGTGTGGTTAAGCCTGAGTCTTTTGATATACCCGCGGAAGCTGCAAAGAATACCTCTTTAAAATACTCTTGGAAGAAAGCTCAAGGACAAGCCGAATGATTACAATGAGACATGTCGAGAAGTTACTTTCACCAATCAAACGCCGTATCACTGGCATGGTTACCCGTGCGTTAGTTTCTGGAGTTGTGGAAGACTTACAGCGTCAGAATATTCAGGTGCAGCTTCATTCTGAAGAATCTGCGGATGACATCGAGCGCTTTCAAAATTACGGTTGCAGTTCGTTCCCACCTATAGGCTCTGAAGCCATTCTTGCGGCTATTGGTGGAAATCTAGGTAACTTGGTTGCTGTGGCCGTCGAAGATAAAAAATATCGTCCAAAGGGTGAAAGCGGTGACGTTTTCCTCTACCATTTGGAAGGTCATAAAATCCGCTTAACCAAAGATGGCAAGGTGGTTGTTACAGCAACCGACGTTATTTTTGAAGCCGCTAATTCCTTTACTATTATTTCCCCTGAAACATTGATTCAAGGCCCTTTGCATGTGACAGGTGGGATATCTACAGACCTTGGTATTTTTGCTACTGGCGGCATTACATCTGCCAGCGTTGTTAGCGGTTTAGATTTAACCGCAGGCGGCTTTAGCTACCTTGGCCACTTCCACAAAGATGCAGAGAACAGGAATACTTCAGCACCAGTGGGTTAACTATGAGCGTGAGCATCGTGTTCGACATGATGAAAAACACAGGAATCATTATCGAGGGCGGAAGTGTCGCAGATGACACAGTTTCAGCCCTCGTTTTGATCTCGTTGTTTACCGATGCACGCGCCGATACTTCAGACCGCTTACCCGACGATTCAAACGACTTTAGAGGCTGGCCTGGTGACACGTTTTACGATGCACCATGGGGCTCTAAACTTTGGTTGCTTTACCGTGAAAAACTGACTACTGATGTGCGCAATCGTGCGGTGAAATACGCAGAGGATGCACTGGCTTGGATGTTGGTTGATAGCGGTGATGGCCAGATGGCAAAAAGCGTGTCTGTGATTGGCTCTATTCCTCGTTTTCAAACCCTTGCCTTGTCTATCAATATCACCAAACCAGACAACGAAGTCATCTCACTGACCGTTATGAAACGATGGGAGGCGCAACGTGCCGTTTAACGTTCCTACGCTACGCCAGCTTATTGAAAGCGGTTTAATCGATATTGAAGCCTCATTAGATGAGGTTTTACCTAAGTTTGGTATTGAGCAAGCGCTTAACTCTTCTGTGAGTGGCAGCGTTCGTGATCTCTACGATTACCAATCTTGGATCGTGCGTCAAATCATCCCTTCCACTGAATCTGAAGACCAGACCATCATCGATGCAGCACGCTATGAAGGCGTGATTCAAAAGCTTGCAACGAATGCCGCTGGCCCCGTTACTTTTACAGGTAGTGTGCCTATTCCCGTTGGTACTGTGATGACGCATTCTGATGGCCGCTTATATCGAGTGACGCTATCTAATGCTCCAGACAGTGGCAGCGTTTTGGTGGAAGTAGAAGCGGAAGAATCAGGCGCAGCGGGTAATCTCGCGGCAGGTGAAACGCTGACGTTAGTGTCTACCGTGCCAGGTATTCAACCTAATGGTGTGACAGGTGAAATTTCAGGTGGTGCGGAAATAGAATCCGTTGCTGAAGTGCTTGAGCGTTTGTTGTTTCGTAAGCGTAATCCACCTATGGGCGGTGCGGTGCATGACTACGTGGCATGGTGCCGTGAAGTGGCTGGTGTCACGCGTGCATGGGCTATCGATGCCTATCAAGGCGGCTCGACGGTTGGCTATGCGTTTGTCTTTGATGGCCGTACCGATATTCTGCCTAATGTCACCGACCAACAAGCGATGTCTGATTACATTTATCGCCATAAAGACCCAGCAACTGGCAGTGACGTTGGTCGCCCTGCTGGCATCGAGCCAGTGCCTATTCCGTTAACGCTGAAAGTGACTGATTTAGACATCAATATCACCCCAGATAACACAGAGCTTCGCGCCAGTGTGCAGACCAGTATCAACAGCTATTTTAAAACGTTAAGCCCCGCTAGTACGCTGCTTGTAAGTGCAGTGCGCACCGCTATAGGTTCAGTACCAGGTATTGAAGACTATTCGCTAGATCTGAATGCTGATGTTCCTGCTGCATCGAATGAGTTACATGAGCTTGGAGTGATCACATGGGCCACTCTGTAGAGCAATGGACAAACTCAATCATGGCGCAAATGCCACGAGGTATCTTGTGGCAGCGTTCAGCATCTCTAGACCTTCATAAATACGCGGCAGGCTATGCACCAAGACTAGAAGCGGTAGAGGTTAGCGCAGACAGTTTACTGTTAGAAATGCGCCCTGAAACTACTCAGCAACTACTAGACGAATGGGCAGAGTATTTAGGGCTTCCAGAGTGCCAAGTTCAAAACCAAGCGTTTGAATCACGCCGTGCGGCTGTAGTTGAAAAGTATCACCGTAAAGGTGGTTTACAAGCATGGAACATCGACAAGCTTGGTGCTGATTTGGGCTTTGATATCGAGGTAGAAGAAATCTTCCCTCACCACTGTTTACGTGGTTGTACTTATCCGCTCTATGAAGAGAAGTACCGCCACTTATTACGTATTCGCGTCAAAGGCATTACACAAGCTTACGCAACGTGCCTAGACGATTGTTTAACCCCGTTAGTATCTCAAACCGCCGCTATTCTGGAATGTACGCTAAACCAGTTCAAGTTAGGCGGTAAGTACTATGAATTCATCTATGAGGAGAGCGTGTAATGCACTATCTCAATAATGGCTCTCAGGTCGAGAACGTCCCACCACTCAAGCCAAGAGTTGGTACGGCTGGATACTTCAGTGAGAGCAATGACAATGGCGCACCAAGCTATCCAGGGCAAGATTGGTTTAATGCAGTGATTCGTGAGTTTCAGACTGCGTTATCGGCTAAGGGGGTTGCGTTTGACCCAGATAAGTTCGATCACCTTCAGAAACTACTTGAAGCTTCGGCGGTTAATTCTCTTCAATATCGAGTCGGTCAAAAGGCCGAAATCCACTCTTCACAAATCCCTGATTGGTTATTGAAGGCTGATGGTTCCATTGTTTCGAGAACAGTAGATGATGTGCTGTGGGCTCATGCTTCAACCAGTGGACTTGTTATTGCTCAAGCAACTAAAGATGCCAGTCCAGAGCAATATGCGATGTATTACGGTGATGGAGATGGTTCGACTACGTTTAGTCTTCCTAACTGGTACTTGGGACATTTCGCGCGTGGTAATCCTTCTGGTGTGGCTTTGGGTGAGACCTTGGAGTCTCAAAATAAAGCCCATAATCACGCGATATCAGCACCAACTTCCATAGCGGCATCAGGGGGTTCCACTGGCATCATATTGTCAGCAAGCGGACCTGCAAATTGGAGTACTACATCGGAAGGCGGAGCTGAAGCAAGACCAAAGTCAGGGCACATTAACATTTGTATTGAACGTGGAAAAATCCCAGCATAGAGGTATCAGATGAATCAAGCAGCACACCATTATCATCCAAGCACATTACTATACACACACTCAACTGCACTTAGTGTTCCAGCAGGATATGACATACCTCTAGTGCCGCAATGTGCTTTGCTAGCTCCTCTTCCGTCATATGACCCTAGCACACAAGATTTAAAAGCTAATGTAAAAGACGGCGAATGGCAGGTGTTAGACAAGTACAAAGCAGTTACGGCTTATCATAAGCAAACTAATATTCATAAAGAGTTTGATGATAAGACTTTGGTGACTGATGAATACACACTTAAAGAGTCACCAACCCCTTACCATGACTTTGTTGGTAGTGATTGGGTTGCGAGCAAAGAAAAAGCAGCAAATGCAAAGCGTGCTGAGATAAACAGTTGGCGTACAGCTTTAGAAGGTGATGAATTTCAAACGGTCGATGCCCTTGATAGTGAGTGGGATTCAGGGCCTAGTGCTCGTTTACGTATCGATTCAACGCTACTGACAGCTGTGATGCCCCCGTACTGGACTGATGCTAACAATGTAGATCATGAAGGTATGACACTTGAAGAATTGAAACAGGTGAAGATTGCTATTAGCGAACTTGGTTTTGCTATCCACGATAGGCAGCGCACCATGAAGAAAGAAGTTGAAGCGCTAACAGACTTTGATGAGATTCTTAACTACCCAGTTGGCTGGCCACAAAGTTAAACATTCTTTAAACACTATCTAAGCCTATCATTTTGAGCATTTACAGTTGTGCGCAATTTGCTAGGCTTTGTTGTTCATATCGCGAGGCGCGCTACATCCTGATTTGGGAGGGGCTAGGGATAGTGATGATGAAATTCGGATATTTTGACGATAAAAACAAAGAATACGTAGCAACCACACCGTGTACACCGATCAAATGGTGTAACTATGTGGGCACATTAGATTTCGGTGGCATTGTAGATAGCAACGGCGGCGTATTGTTGTGTAAGGGCGATCCTGCACTCAACCGTATCACTAAGTACATTGCACAACTGCCAAACTCTGATTTTAAAGGCTCGACCCTTTACCTAAAAGTACGTGATGAAGCGGGCAACGTAGAGGTGTTCTCACCTTTTTACACACCGACTCTGAAGCCTCTTGATAAGTTTGAAAACCACACCGGTTTGTCTTACACCACCATCATTGCGGAAGCGTTTGGTGTGCGTTGTGAAGCGACCTTCTTCGTACCAAAAGCTGACCAAGTACTGCTGCAAGACATCAAGGTCACCAACATTTCAGATAAAGCGCTGCACGTTGATGTGGTGCCTGTATACGAATTCACGCACTTCGATGCACTTAAGCAACTACTGAATGCCGATTGGGTTCCACAAACTATGACGCTTAAAGCGCACCAACAAGAGTCGGGTCATACCGTGCTTGAGCAGTATGCTTTCATGAAGCGCGATTACGCGGTGAATCTGATGACAGCGGATCGTCCAGCGACGTCTTTTGATGGTGACCGCCAATCGTTCTTAGGCAATTTGGGCTACGGTACATGGGCAGCGCCAGAAGCACTAAACAATGATGAATTAGGCAACACCGAGTGTTTGCGTGGCGACAACATTGGTGCACTTAACCTTCGCCTTGGTTGGTTATCTCCAGAGCAGACAGAACGCACGGTTGTACAAATCGCACAAGAAGAGAGCCTCGAAGTAGCATTGCCTCTATTAGCTAAATATCGCGACCACCAAGTGGTTGACTCGGCTTTCGCTGAACTGGCTGAACACTGGGATGGCTACCTACAAGCGGTTCAGGTTGAAACGCCAGATCCTGCGATGAACTCGATGTTGAACGTACATAACCCACGTCAGTGTCACACAACCAAAAACTGGTCTCGTTACCTGTCTCTTTACCAGCTTGGTTATGGGGCTCGAGGTATCGGTTTCCGTGACTCTTCGCAAGATACGTTGGGCGTGATTACTCACATGCCAGAAGAGGCGCGTGAGTTCATTGAGCGTCTATTGTCTGTTCAGAACACTAACGGTTCTGCGATGCACCAGTTCTTCCCATCAACGATGGAAGCGAACGCGGGTGACTCTCGTGAAGAGGAAGATCGCCCTGACTATTACGGCGATGATCACCTGTGGATCATCTACGCGGTGACGCAATATGTGAAAGAAACGGGTAATGCAGACTTCTTGAATAAAGAGATCCCGTTCTATCAAAAAGACAAAGCGGGCAACCCAGTTGAAACGGGAACGGTTTGGAACCACCTGTGCCGCGCGATTGAATTTACCTACACCAATACTGGTGAGCACGGCCTACCGTTACTAGGTTTTGCTGACTGGAATGACACGGTGAACCTGCCAACCGGTGCTGAGTCGATGATGGTGGCTAACATGTACGGCAAAGCATTGCTCGACATGTTGGACTTGTGTGAACTGCGTGGCGAAGCGCAACTGACGGCTAAGTTTAAAGATCAGTACCAACAGATGCAGAGCACGGTGAATGAGTGTGGTTGGGATGGGGAGTGGTTTGTTCGTTACTTTGATGAGCAAGGTTTACCAATCGGCTCTCATAAAAACGAGCAAGGGCAGATTTACACCAACGGTCAAAGCTGGCCTGTGATCTCTGGTTTCGCAACACAAGAGCGTGCAACGCAAGCGCTAGACTCGGTTTACAACAAACTAAACACCACCAATGGCATCAAGCTTTCAACACCGGGCTACAACGGTTTTGATCCACAGCTAGGTGGCGTATCAACATACCCACCAGGTGCGAAAGAGAACGGCGGTATCTTCTTGCATTCAAACCCATGGGTGATGATCGCAGAAGCGAAAATGGGTAACGGTGAACGTGCTTACGAGTACTACCGTCAGATTAATCCTGCTTCTAAGAACGACGACATTGATACCTTTGAATCTGAACCATACTGCTACCCACAAAACATTTTGGGTGATGAACATAAGCAGTTTGGTTTAGGCCGAAATGCATGGCTTTCAGGTACTTCATCTTGGACATACGTTGCGGGTACGCAATGGATTCTGGGTGTTCGCCCTGAAGTGGATGGCTTGCTGGTGGACCCATGTATTCCGGCTGAGTGGCCTGAGTTCAAAGTATGTCGTCAGTTCCGTGGTGCGACTTATCATATTCATGTCACTAACCCGAATAACGTGTGTAAGGGTGTGGTTGAAATGAAGGTCAATGGTGACCTGATTTCAGGTAATAAAGCGCCAGTGTTTACCTCTGGTGAGCACATCATCGAGGTGGTTTTAGGTTAACAAAGAGAAGGGCGCGTTATGCGCCCTTTATTGCTTTTTGGTTTCTCTTTAGTGTCGCTTTATTTTGGTTGCATCACTGTGGTTGATAGCTGGCTTGGCATTGCCAAATGAAGGTCTGAGATTGGTTCGGGCTAAGCGTCAACAAGCCTATCTGGTTATTGAATGCATCAGCAGGGCAGGTCATTGGTTCTATTGCAATACTTTGCTCACTCGTGGGCGTGTATAGCTGAACGAATGGGTAGCTCGCATCTTGTTGATAGTGAATCGCGGCAGACAAATCTGAGCGTGTAAACGTAAGTTGATTGGTTGTTTTGGGATCAAATTCGAAGCAGTGATTCAAGCTTTGATTGGTGAGTGAACCACCCAAAGACAAACAGTCAAAGGCGCGCTTCTCCCCATTGGGTAGATCGTTCACATGTATGACTTCGGAACACGGTGACATGGAAAGTTCGCATTGTGCCAGTTCCGTACCGAGTGAAAAGTAAGGGTGCCAAGCATCACCGAATGGGAAGGCTGAATCGCCAAGGTTAGAGACGATTGTTGAAGAGGTAAGCTTGCCCGTAACGTCGATTGCGAAGGTGACATCAAGGCTGAAAGAAAACGGGAAAGCAGGATGCAATGATGACGTTTGATACTGCAACGTCACACTGGCGGATTCTTCAGTAACTACGCTGTTTGTGATTGAAAACGGTTGGTTGTAGAGCAGGCCATGTACGGCGTGATCAGACCAAGGAAAGTTAGCTGGGAGTTGATGGTTTTGGTCATCGAAACTGTAACGACCTAAGTTTAAACGGTTTGGAAAAGGGAATAATTTAGCACTGCGGGAAAAGAACGGATGTTGGTTGATCAGTTCATCATAATTCTGATAACCACAAATAAAAGAGAATGGACTGTTGTTGACAATATATTTATTTATAACAGCGCCAAATCCATTGATTATTTGAAGTTCTATACCATGTTGGTGGTTTATTAATGTGACTGAGTCAATATTTCCAAATTTTTCATTTATAATTTTAAACATGTTGATGTCTCCATTTTAAAAAGATATTAACAAGAAGAAAAAAATATTCAATGGCGGTTTTAAAATGAATAATAAAATTCCATATACAAGCTATTCAGGAAATTCAGAACACCTTTGCAAAAAAGGTGATGCAGTTGAATTTATTCAACCTTGGTACACGCCAATTTCCACTACGCCAGAAAACACTGGCATGGCGGTAGGCGGGATTGGTAACACATTTACACTGACGCCAAATGGTAACACACCGAACTTCAGTTTTATTCCAGGTATATTTGTTGATTGCTCAGAGCAAGTGGTTAATTTTAATGATTTTTATGCGTCGGTGATGGATGTACCAACCATCGACACGCTACAAGTCATTGATGAGCAAGAGCTGAGTGTTCACCTAAACTTCTATCCTGCTTTGTTTGATGGTAAGAAGATTGAAAGCTCAGAAATGTCGAATGCGATTAACCACATTCGCGCGGCATTGAAAAATGGTCACTTCTACCAAGATAATAAATCTAACTTTATAAAGTGGAACGTTGAGTTTTCAAATAAGACTAAATTATTGATTGAAGAAGATTCATCGTCGATTATTTGTCAATTATATGTCGCCTTGGATTTCTTTAATGGTTTATTAATTAATGACACAACGAGATTATTATCACTTACTGCGGGTGAAAATAATGATACAGGTAGTGTTAATGGTAGGGATATAGAATATCAAGCTTTATATCCATTGGCTGAATATAAATATAGTAGTTTCGATGATATTAAAATAAAGCGTAAGGTAGTCTCTCCGATCGTTAAAGAGGACAAACGACTGTGTTCTTTGCCTATGCACTGGAATCACTTTGAATTAACCAATGATTCATCGCAAACACGTGTGATTACGCTTGCTCAGCCGCTACAAAACTTGATTGGCTCAACCTATCAAAAAGGTCGTGATGGCATTCAAGATTCGGCGTGTACCTTGTCTCAAAACCCAATTGCTCAGCAGCATCAAACGGTTAACTTAAAGGGTGAAAGTCGTAGCTTTACGGGTGTTCAACTGACCAGCCAATCGCCTTATCAAAGCGATATTGAAGGTGAAGTGGTGTTTGGTGTTCAAGCGGATAATCAACTGACAGAATCTGGCAAGGTTTCGATTTCTGTCAAGCCAACGCTTTATACCTCTAAGACAGCGGAACAAACAGAGTTCGCACTGAAAACAGGCCGTACCAACGCTGAATTCCAAACAGGAATTTACACAGGGCGTGAAGCGTTGAGCGCATTGGTTGTGGTTCAGGTTGAATTGGAAGCGGGTGAGTCTGTTGATCTGCGTTTTGCTCAAGTGATGGCTCACAGCAAAGTCATGCTTAATGGCTGGCATTCAGACAAGGCTTACACGCAATTCTACCCGCAAACGCAACCGGCTCTGCCTATGTTAGAAGACATGTTGCCAAAACTCGAAACCATTGAGCAACAGATCGTCGCGCAACAAACGGCCTTCTTAGAGCAAGCTCAACGCAAAATTTCACAGCCTGAATCGGCACTGCGCTATGCGACGATGGCGATGAATTCATTGTCTTTCCTAGCCGAATCAACGGTATGGGATAAAGAAGATAAGTTCCTAGTGAAAGAGTGTGTTGATTACCCATTCTTTAACTCTCTGGATGTGTATTTCTACGGCTCATTCTCTCTGCTTTACTTGCTGCCAGAGCTTGATGGCTGCGTGATGAAAGAGTTCTCGAAAGCTATTTTGGCCGAAGACTTTACCGAGCGCCGATACTGGGAATACGAAGCGACGCCTAATGCAGAATTGATTGATGACAAGTACCAAGGCGTACGTGCCATTCGAGGCGCGGTAATCCACGACTTGGGTAGCCCATTCGACATCCAGCCTGATGCTTACAGCTGGCACAACGTGAAAGAGTGGAAGGACTTGGCGCCGAAATACATTCTTATGGTGTACCGCCACTATCAAAAGACACAAGATATCTCGGTGGTTGAAGAGTGCTGGCAGGCTGTCACTGAGAGCATCGATTTCTTATCGAACTTGATTGCTGAAGGCGATGATTTACCACTAACCCGAGGCACCGACGATACCTTTGATAACCTCGCGTCTCACGGCATCTCTATTTACTGTGCGAGCCTTTGGGTTGCTGGCCTACAAGCCGCGAGTGAGCTTGCACAATTGATGGGCGAAAGCGAACTAGCTAGTGGTTACTTAACGCGTTCGAAAAAGGCGTTAGCAACAGTTGAGCAAAGCTTGTGGGATGACAAAGAGGGTTACTACCACTTCTTCGTCACGCCCGTTCAAGCTAAGCATTTAACAGGTCTGGGCTACAAAGACTTAGAAGCATTAGGGCTTTCACTGACTGGCGATACGGTTGCCGATAAGAACATTCTTAATGAGTATCTCAATGAAACAGATACTTCAATCAGCATCAGCAAGGTGTCTCAAAGAGTCTCTAAGAAGCGCTTATTGAGCGAGACTGCGCCACAAGCCTTTACACAAGACTACTTAGATTTAGTACCTGATTCAGACAACAGCTTTGGCGATGCTCTATTGGCTGACAGCTACTTAAAGTTAATCGGACTAGAAGGCATTTTCCCGCAAGAGAATATCCAACGCGCCCTAGATTATGTTTATAAGCACAACTTTGAGATCAATAGCCCTAAGCTTGGGGTTGCGAACATGACACTGGCTGATGGTTCACCGCATGAAGCGTTCCAAGCGCAAGATGTGTGGATTGGCGTGCAATTTAGTGTCGCGACAGCCTTGAGCCTGGCGGGTAAATCTCAGCAAGCGGAGACATTGATGGATACTGTGTATACCGCGTTGTATGACTATTCAAAAATTCCATTTGCAGCGCCAGAAGGGTTCAACTGCTCAGTCTCATTTGACGAGGAAGATCTTTCAGAATCTTTTAAATTGTCACAAAATGATGCGAAAAACTGGCTTTCTGCTCTTAAATTACAAAAGTGTGTGCTATCTGACGGTCGAGTGAGTCCTAGACTGACTAAAGACAGTGATAAATTTGTTAGTATGCTGCAAGGCGAAATCTCATCGGAGCAAGCCATCGTTCTTCATAAATGGCTATTGAGCACTGGGTTGAAATATACCGCAGGCCGTTATTTCAGACCGGGGATGATTTTCGCCTACATGTATTAACTAAATGACATGAGTTTCAACAAAAGCAGTGGTATGCAGGTTGAAATAGGAGGGGGGCTTTCGGGCTCCCCAAATGTCACTGGATTAGGGTATCGAAATGCGCACTAAAACTAAAAAAACCACCGTATACGATGTAGCGAGACTTGCTGGTGTTTCCCCAAGCACGGTTTCTCGTTTTCTTAATCGAACCACTTATGTGTCGGATGATAAAAGTCAGAACATCGAGCAAGCAATCAAAGACACTGGCTACAAACCTAACTTTCAAATGCAGGAGAACATCAACCGCCGTTCATTGACGATTGGTGTATTGGTGCAACACCCTGACAGCCCTTATACCAGTCGCATCCTCAACGACATGGAGAAAACCCTGATAGCTCAAGGCTACTCACTGGTGATCGCGACGGGGCACTGGCAAAAAAAGCTCGAGATACACGCGTTGGAGTACCTGGCTAAAAGTAATGTGGATGGCATGATCATCGTGACGGGCAGTATTACCAAAGACGACATCGCCAAGTACGCTCAAGACATTCCGATTGTCGCGGTGGGTTACGACATCGTTGAGGATAACGTTCGCTCGATCAATATCGATAATGTGCTGGGTGGCTATATGGCGACTCTGCACTTGCTGCAACAAGGACATGTGAACATTGCTCACATCAAGGGGCTTTCAAGCCAACCGGATGCGGGAAGTCGCTTTGAAGGTTACAAGAAAGCCCTTCAAGAGGCTGGCATTAAAGTGATGCCAAAACTCGTCAAACAAGGTGACTTCAGCAGTGAGTCTGGTTATGAGAAAACGGTAGAGTTGATTGAATCTAAGGTTCATTTCTCCGCTTTGTTCGCAGCCAACGACCAAACCGCTTACGGGGCGATTAAGGCGCTACACGATCACGGTTATAAAGTGCCAGAAGATGTGTCAGTGATTGGGTTTGATGACTTGCCAACGTCGAAGTATTTCACACCCGCGTTAACAACGTTAAGGCAGCCAATTGAAGAGATTGGCGAGGTGTGTGCTCAGTCGATCTTGAACTTGTTATCTGGCGAGAGGCATGAAGCTCGATTACCACCGATTGATTTAATTGTCAGAGAGTCGACTAAGTCTTTGTATCGATAGTGTGTAATGAAGCGATTTGATGACAGGGAATGATATTTCAAGATGAATTATTTCCCTTCAGAAACGAAAAATGTCGCATCCATGCGACATTTTTCTTTTGGCGGCCAAACCAGTTTTGCTATATCCATTCTAGAGTACAATCCATTAGGAGATTATTCAGAATGTACTTATAAGACGCTGTTAATGTTGATTAGTTCCCTTTATGCGGCATTTTTTTTCGATTTATTTTCTAAGTCGAATGACGCTGCGATCAGTTTCTTGGTGTAGTCGTTTTTCGGCGCATTGAAAATCTCTTCTGCAGACCCTTCTTCCATCACTTCACCCTTCTGCATCACCAATACACGATCCGACAGTGCTTTCACTACCGAAAGGTCGTGGCTGATGAACAAGAAGCCGATATTGTGCTTGGCTTGAATGTCTTTGAGTAGGTCAATCACGGTCAGTTGGACTGAGCGATCGAGTGCCGAAGTTGGTTCATCCAGCAAAATGAAAGAGGGTTCAAGAATCAGCGCGCGAGCAATCGCAATACGTTGTCTTTGTCCACCTGAGAATTCGTGCGGGTAGCGGTTAATTGAGTTTGGCTCTAAACGAACTTCAATCAACGCTTTGCGCGCTCTTTCTAATCTCTCTTTCTTGGTTAGATGAGGTTGATGCACCGTTAAGCCTTCGGTGATGATCTCCCCAACCGTCATACGTGGTGATAAAGAACCATAAGGGTCTTGGAACACCATCTGAACATCTTTCTTAAGCTTGTGACGCTCTTTATCGGTCAATAAGCTGACGTCTTGGCCTTTGTAGACAATACGCCCACTACTTGGCAGCAATCCGATCAATGCGCGTCCAAGGGTTGATTTACCGGAACCAGACTCGCCCACAATGCCCAAGGTTTCGCCCTGTTTCAGTTTCAACGAAATGCCTTTAACCGCTTCGAAATACTGGTTCTTACTTTTGATAAAGTGAGATTTGATCAAGAACTTCACGCGAATATCTTCTGCACAAAGCAGTTCGGGAGCAGATGCTTCAACAGGGACCTTCGCGCCTTTCGGAATTGAGTTAATCAGCATGCGTGTGTAATCGTGTTTAGGGCTATCGAAGAGTTCTTGAGTAAGTCCTTCTTCGACCAACTCACCTTTACACATCACCAGCACGCGGTCAGCAAAGTGTTTCACCACACCTAAATCGTGGGTGATGAACAGAATCGCCATGCCCATTTTGCCTTGTATCTCTTTGATAAGAGAGAGTACTTCAGCCTGAACGGTCACGTCTAATGCTGTTGTAGGTTCGTCTGCAATCAGAATATCTGGTTCATTGATCAGCGCCATCGCAATCATGATTCGCTGTAGTTGACCGCCAGAAAACTCATGCGGGTACTTGCTGTAAGTCTGATCTGGCATTGGTAAATGAACCAGGTTGAAGAGCTCTAGTACGCGCTTTTTTGCTTTTGATTTCGATACCTTGCGATGACACATAATGGCTTCTGCCACTTGAATGCCAACACGAAGGTAAGGATTGAGAGAGGTCATCGGCTCCTGAAATATCATGCCGATTCTATCGCCACGAATCGACTGCATTTCTCGCTCAGTTTTTCCAAGAATCGATTGTCCCTCAAACTCGATGTCTGATTGCTGATCAATAATCGCGTTATCTGGCAGCAAACGCATCAGCGCGTTGGAAGAGACGGATTTCCCTGAACCTGATTCACCAACAATGGCCAAGGTTTCGCTTGAGTTAAGGGTAAAGTTAACCTTTTTGACCGCATCAATGATTCCATCATTGGTTGTGAAGCTAACGGAGAGGTTATTGACTTTAAGTATGGCCCGGTCCGACATGATATATCCTTATCAATTTAAGACATTAGGTGAAGATTGAACTTCTGACGTTGTTTTAAGTTGCCCAAAATGGTGATGAGCACGTTGAATTTGTTCTAGTTCGAGCATCCAATGCGAACTACGCTGAGCGCTGCAAAAAGCGATCAGGTGATTGAGCAAATCTTCGCTCTGCTTTTCTAATAACCCAAAGGTACGTTGAATCAGCTCAGTGTTCTCAAGAGAGATAAATTGCATCAGAGCGTAAGATTGATTCAAGGTATCGAAGGCTTGTTGGTGCTGACCTAATCGGTTGAGTATCTCTGATTGAGCGACGCTCGCGTCTCTCAACCCGGCAAGCAGGCAGGCAAATTGGCAAGGCTTAATATCACTTTGGTATGCTGCATCTTGGATGTGATGAGGAAGTGAGGTTAGAACATCACCATACAGGCGCTGTGCTTCAGGCCAGTGACCTTGTTCCATTAACTGCTCAGCTTTTAGGTAGTGCATCCAGCATCGTTCAATTTCCATATCCACATCCTCAATTTATAGTATCCGAAAATATTAATGATATTTATTATCAATTGCAAATTAAAATCATTCACATGTTAAGTTGGTGAATTAAATAACGAGCTATTCCTAAAAATGGCTTAAATTGTGTGTTATTTGTTCAGTTGAACGGCTGTGTAGCGTAAGTCACTAAATTTGTAGGAAATTACATCTACACTGATTTTATCTACACCCAAGTAATGAAGGACTAAGGAGGCGGCGATGGCGATGCAAAGACTCAATACAGAACAGCTGTATCAGGTAGCGGATTTAGACAAGCTACCATGTAAGTCGACCAAAGAACTGGCTCCAATTGACGAAATCGTCGGGCAGGAACGGGCACAAAAAGCCGTTGAGTTCGCGATGTCAATCAAGGAAAAGGGTTACAACATTTATGCGATAGGGCGAAATGGTCTGGGTAAACGCACCATGATCTTGCGCTATCTGAACCGTCACCCTCAAGAAGTGCAGGAGCTTTTTGATTGGTGTTATATCGCGAACTTTGAAGATATTCGTACACCTAAGGTACTGAAATTGCCGCGTGGTGTTGGCAGCAGCTTAAAGCAAGATATTGAAAAATTGATGCGAAAACTGCTGAAAGGTATGCCTCTAGCGTTTGATAACGAGATGTACTTTAGCCGTGCTGACAGGCTTAAAAACCAATTAGCAGCTAAGCAACAAGCCGCTTTAGAAAGCATTAGCCAAGAAGCGAAAGACAAGGGCATCAACCTGACGATCACCACTCAGGGTGATTACCAGTTTGTGGCCATGAATGGTGATGATCTTCATACCGAAGAGAGCTTCGATCTGCTTTCGCCGGAAGAACAAGATCAATTTGATAAAACTATTGATGGATTGGAAGTCGGCCTACGAACCATCTCTCGTGAACTGACGGAACTTGAAGAGACGTACACTGAGAAAATTCAAAAGCTGAATGATGATACGGCGCGAGACGTGATCACTCACTTCATCAAGCAATTGAAGAAGGATTACAGCCAATATCCAGACATCAAAAAGTACCTAACGGCACTGCGTAAAGACATTGTCGACAACGCTGACATCTTCTTAGAAGAGAGCACGGAGCAAGCAGAAGTTGCAACGGCCTCTTTGGATAAGAAAATGCCGCGTCGCTACAAGGTTAACGTGATTGTGAGCCAAAAGGAGGAGACTCTGCCGATCGTGGTGGAAGAGAATCCAAATTATCACTCTCTGTTTGGCTATGTAGAAACGGCAACGTTCAAGGGCACCGTATTTACTGACTTCTCATTGATTCGCGCAGGTAGCTTACACAGAGCCAACGGCGGCGTATTGCTGATGGACGCAGTGAAGGTGCTTGAGCAACCGTACGTTTGGGAAGGCTTGAAACGAGCGCTGCGTTCACGTCAATTGAGCTTCACTTCATTAGAAAAAGAGGTGACCTTAACGGGCGCGGTATCGCTTGATCCAGAACCGATTCCATTGGACGTTAAGATCATCCTGTTTGGCGATTACCGAACGTACCAACTGCTGCAACACTACGATGCAGAGTTTGGTGAACTGTTCCGTGTGACAGCCGATTTCGAAGATGA
Organism: Vibrio sp. 10N.261.46.A3; assembly: GCF_041472995.1. NCBI lineage: Bacteria > Pseudomonadati > Pseudomonadota > Gammaproteobacteria > Vibrionales > Vibrionaceae > Vibrio > Vibrio sp. 10N.261.46.A3. The sequence goes on from NZ_JBFRRH010000049.1 coordinate 52,315, forward strand.
GATGAAGCGTACTCCCGATTCTGAAATGCATTACGCGCGCTTTATTTCGAGCATCGTGCACGACAACAACATGCTGCACTGTGACCGCAAAGCGATCGCTCGCATCATTGAGCACAGCTCTCGTCAGGCGGGTGACCAAAGTAAATTGTCTCTGCACTCGGCACACATTGCGAATCTGCTTCGTGAGTCAAACTACGTGGCGAGAGGCTCAAAATCGAACCTGATTCGTGCGACGCACGTCGACCAAGCGTTATCTAACCAACAGATGCGTGTCGGACGACTGCAAGACAGTGTGATGGAAACCTTCACTAACGGCACCACGCTAATCCATGTTGATGGTCAAGCGGTTGGGCAAGTGAATGCGCTGTCTGTACTCAGCACGACGGATCATATGTTTGGTGCGCCGAACCGAATCACGGCAACCACCGCTTACGGTGATGGTGAAGTGATTGATATTGAAAGAAACGTAGACCTAGGTGGCAGCATTCACTCGAAAGGGGTGATGATCTTGTCAGCTTACCTTTCTTCCGTATTTGGTAAGACAGCCAAAGTCCCGCTCACCACTAACATCACCTTCGAGCAATCGTATGGTGGCGTCGATGGTGACAGTGCGAGTATGGCCGAGTTCTGTGCGGTGGTGTCAGCGTTTTCTAAGCAGCCAAACCGTCAAGATATCGCGATTACAGGCTCGATGAACCAATTTGGAGAGTCTCAGCCTATTGGTGGTGTGAACGAGAAAATTGAAGGTTTCTTTGATGTGTGTGAAATCAAAGGGCGTTCAAACGAACAAGGGGTGATCATCCCACGTTCTAATGTTCACAACTTGATGCTGCGCAGCGATATCGTGAAAGCGGTTGAAAAGGGCGAGTTTAATATCTGGGCGATTGACCATGTAACAGAGGCGATTGAACTGTTCACAGGCAAAGCCGCTGGTGAAGCAAGTGATGAGGGTAGCTATCCAATTGATACTATCTTTGGTATCGCCCAAGCTAAACTGAACGCACTGCGCAAATAGTTTGAATATCTAGATAGCTAAACAAATAAACAAACAGCCAAAACGCAAAAGCCATCGATTCTAGAGTCGATGGCTTTTTTGTTGGTTACGATTTGGTTTGCCAGTGAGCTATTTGTATTTGGTCTGCTTGCCGTATTCGGTGAAAGTCGCGTCTTAAAAGGCGTTACCCGTTTCGCAAGCAGAGCTTGGTGCCATCGAACTTCAGTTTTGCCAATAAGTGTTTGGCGTTAGCTCGGCCAATATCATCAAATTCAACACCGTATCGAGCGTAGTGCGTCGATTTCTGTAGGTTACAGACGATGCCTCGCAGTGGCGGAATCAGTGGGCCGTTGTAGTTCTCAGGGGTTATCTCAATAGACACTCGATCGGCAATCTGAATCGCACGAGAGGTCGGTGAGGTCACGAAACGACAACCACTTTTCGATAAGTCTCTTATCTCACAGTTTGCTCGCTGGTCGTTGAAGATGATTCTTGAAGCCAGATTCACTTCATAGCGTGTCTCTTTACGTAGCTGAGTCACTTGCATCGTGCTTGGTGTCGAAAGCACCAGAATAGGGAAGGGTTCACCAATTTTATGGTGAATTTGGCTTCTAAAGTGGATAAGCGCGCCTTCACCTCGTAGAGAATACGCACGAGCAGTCATCCAAAAACCTTCTTGAAAGAAAAAGTTCAGATCTTCATTGGATACCTCGGGAACCTCAACCACAATACAGTTATCACTGTGCGTTCCGATAAACTTGGTGGTGGCGAGAAACTTCGTGCCAACGGGAGTCGAGACATTTAATGTCAGCTCACTGCCGTGCTCAATCATGGCCAATGCATCAGTGCTATTGATGGTGGAAACGGTGCGATTACGAGGGTCTTGAAGTGCCTGATTATGCTCCAAAGGCTTCTTCAGGGGTGCGTTCATTATAGTTCTCCATGCGCCAACATGCGTCTGTTAGTTATACTGGTAACTTGCTAACAAGGGGTTATTACGTGCTAGATTTAGTGGACGTACTCACATAGATTTATAGAGTGCCTTTTATCATTGCTGATTTTATATTAAGCCGATTGCACTGAATTATTTGCTGTGTTTGTAAGTACTTAGTTTTATTTATATGCACTTGCGTTAGTCTATTACAAGGAACTCATACTTCAAACTTTTATTGTTTGTCGTATCAATTATTTGCAGGAGTTGAGAATGCAGGCAGTAAAATGGGATCAAGAAGTGAAACAGATCACAGTAGAGCTAGAACCCAACCAGTTCGCGGTCGTTAAGTATCAAAAGGACGGAGATGTACTACATATCACGTCGACACGCATTCCAGATGAACTGCAAGGCAAGGGCTTTGGTAAGGTGATGATGGAGTCGGTATTGCCTGAAATCGAACAAGCGGGCTTCAAAATTGTGCCGGTTTGTAGCTATGTGGTTCACTACATGAATAGGCAGCCACAGTGGTCACATCTTCTATCCGATAAAGCATAACAACGAGTAATATGTCTCAATCAATATCGTCGAATAATCGAGCTCAAGCTACAGCAAGCTCAAGAGAAAATCAGCTTTATCAAAAAATAGCGACCTCATTGGGTTGTCATCAAGGATTTGATGTCCAAGTGATTCAACGCCTATGGGGTGGATATGGCGAGTTAGTTCGCTTGGTCTTTTCTCAAGCAAGCCGTGCTGAACTCAAGAGTGTGATTGTTAAACATGTCGCGTTGCCAGATAAAGCCGAACACCCCAGAGGCTGGAACACCAAACTCTCTCACCAACGAAAGGTACACTCTTACCAAGTGGAAACAGCTTGGTATCAGTCGTTCACCCAACAATGGGACGAGCGCTGCTCTGTACCTGTTGGGCTGCAATGTGAACTAGAAGAGAATGAGTGGCTAATTGTGATGCAAGACTTAGCGGATATTGGTTTTCCGTTAACCTCTCAGTTTGATGTGCTTGCTGCTTCTGACTATCAGGCATCTAGTTACACACGAGAAGAGCAAAAACAACGCGATGCTTGCCTTAAATGGCTTGCTAACTTTCACGCAAAGCACATCAATATCGACCAAGATCAGTCTGCATTATTATGGGAAATAGGTACTTACTGGCATTTAGATACTCGCCCTGATGAGCTCAATGCCTTGGCTGATTTACCATTGAAGAACCAAGCCAAGCACATCGACCGTTTATTAAGAGAGTGTCCATATCAAACCTTAGTCCATGGCGATGCCAAGCTCGCTAATTTTTGTTTTGATTCGGAAAGCGAGCGCGCAGCTGCGGTCGATTTCCAATATGTGGGCCACGGCTGTGCGATGAAAGATCTAGCGCTATTTATGAGCAGCGCGATTAGGCCGCAAGATTGCGCAGAGCTTGAATCACAAGTCTTAGACACTTACTTCCAACACTTGAAAGAAGCATTAGAGTACTATCAGCCACACCTTTCGTTCGATGAGGTAGAAGCTGCATGGCGACCAATGTTTTACGTGGCGTGGGCCGATTTCCAACGTTTCGTAAAAGGCTGGAGCCCAGAGCATTGGAAGATTAACCCTTATACTGAGCAGTTGACCTTACGAGTGCTCACTCAATTAGACGAACAGGAGTCCGTCAATGTTCGATAGAACCGCGAGCTGGAAAACGCCGCAAAACTTTTTATTACTGATTTCGATTGTTGTACCTATCGCGTTTTCGAGCTGGATGGCTTTGCTTAATAACTTCGTGGTTGAGAAAGCGAACTTTGATGGTGCGGATATTGGCTTGCTGCAAAGTGTGCGTGAGATTCCGGGCTTCTTAGCGTTTACCGTGGTGTTTGTGTTGGCATTCATTCGTGAGCAACGCTTCATGTTGATATCGTTAGCGATGCTCACTGTGGGCACCGCGATTACGGGTCTGTTCCCTTCACTGACAGGCCTTTTGCTTACCACTATTTTGATGTCGACGGGTTTCCACTATTTTGAAACGCTGAAGCAGTCTTTGTCACTGCAATGGCTGAGTAAAGAAGAAGCGCCTGAGATGCTAGGTAAGATGATCTCCGTCGGCGCACTGGCATCCTTAATCACTTACGGATCTATCTGGGTGATGCTAGAACAGCTAAAGCTCGATTTTGCTTGGGTGTACGGCATCACTGGTGGTATTGGTTTTATTCTGGTTTTGGTGATGACCTTTGGCTTCCCTGAGTTTCAGACCAAGACGCCACAGAATAAGAAGTTGGTACTGCGTAAGCGTTACTGGCTCTACTACGCGCTAACGTTTATGAGCGGCGCGAGACGACAAATTTTCACCGTATTTGCAGGCTTCTTGATGGTAGAGAAGTTCGGTTATTCGGCTGCCGACGTCACATTGTTGTTCTTAGTTAACTACCTATTTAACTTCTTGTTTGCGAAGCGCATTGGTCGATTTATCGGTGTGGTTGGCGAGCGTAAAGCGTTGATCTTCGAGTATGTTGGCTTGATCGGTGTATTTGTCGGTTATGGTTTGGTGCAAAGCGCGGAATGGGCGGCGGCACTTTACGTGATCGATCACCTGTTCTTTGCATTGGCGCTGGCGATCAAAACTTACTTCCAGAAAATCGCAGACCCTGCAGACATGGCATCAACCGCTGGTGTCTCTTTCACCATCAACCATATAGCCGCGGTTGTTATTCCGGTCGTGTTTGGTGTGATTTGGTTATCGTCCCCTGCAACGGTTTTCTACATCGGTGCTGCGATGGCGGCGGTTTCTTTGGCGTTGTCTTTAAACATTCCTAAGACACCTGAAGAAGGCAATGAAGTGCGAATGTTTAGCTGGCGTTAACGCTAGATAGAGGCAAATAAAAAGCTCCAATATCGCTATTGGAGCTTTTTTGTATGTGCTATTTGATGGTCAAGAAGCAGTATCTTTAAACGGATTACTTCCTAGGCCACCTGTTTTTCTAAAGAGCCTGTAAAGCGTTTCCTGTAGCTGCGTAACATGCTGAGGCTGACTATCGCGGTTAGGGTCTCGGCGAACAGAATACTTGCCCAAATCCCTTGTTCTGGGAATAGCTTAGGTAAGATGACGATGCCTAATGCGACGAAGACAAAACCACGACCAAGAGAGATTAGTGTTGCTTGCTTAGGCTTCGCCGTTGCCTGAAACAGGTTGGCGATCACCAAGTTGACTCCCATTAGTGGTACAGCAAAGAAAAAGAACGTTAAGGCGGTTGCAGCTAGCCCAATCAAATCACTCGAATCACCTAAATATAGAGCTGCGATTTGAGGCGCACACAGGTACACAATAATCATAAACACCAAGCCGCTACCTATTGCACTTTTTAAACCTAAACGAAAAATTGCTTCGATGCGGTTTGGCTGATTAGCACCATGATTAAAGCTGATGATTGGCTGGCAGGCTTGAGCGATTCCGACCATCACAAACAACGCAAATACCCCGATGTTTGCGGTTAAGCCATAGGCGATAATGTGATTCTCACCAAACTGATGCAGCAACACATAGTTGAACAATAAAATTGTCATCGCTGCGGTCACTTCAATGAAGAAAGTCGGCGTGCCTATTTTTAGAATACTTGGCAGTTTGTTAAAACCAATCCCTTTTAAGCTCAGTTCCAAGGTGCCTTGTTTACGTACAAAGTGGCTTAATAAAATACAAGCGATGACACCTTGTGCAATGGCTGTACCGTAGGCTGCCCCTTTCATTCCCCAGCCCCATTTCAAGACGAAGAAGTAGTCCAACACTAGGTTGACCACGGCACCTATCGACATCGCGTAAGTCGCCAGTTTTGGGTTGGTGTCATTACGAACAAAGCACGACATGACCCAAGCTAACGAGTACAAAACAAAGAATGGCAGCATCACAGACAGGTAATCGTGAGTCAGTTCAGCCATGTATCCAGAAGCGCCCATCAACGCAATAATGTCGTCCAGAAAATACAGAGCGATGCTGACTGAGATGGTGCTAAGTACGGCGGTACTCAGCATCGATTGGCTAAAGAGAGTTTGACCCGACGTCGAATTGCCTTTGCCGACTTCAATCGACATAAGAGCCGAGCCGCCAATACCCACCATCATCGCGATAGCGGTAAATATAGAAAAAGCAGGGATGGTTAGCGCGATAGCACCAAGCCCATCAGGGCCAACACCGCGTCCGACGAACCAAGCATCTCCCATGATGAAAAAAGACTTGATCACCATGCCGGTTAGCGCTGGCCAAAGGTATTGATAAAAGGATTTAGATATTGGATCGGTTTTTAGGTTGATGGCCACTGGAGTTAGCTCCCAACAAATTGGATTTAACCAAATTGGATGAAATAAAGAGGGAGCATTATCCGAACTTAACTGGGTTCTAAAAAGGGATGATCTGCTTATTATGTTGCACTATCTGCACATCGAGTTCGAAACTCTGCTGGGGACTCTTTCATCTGCCCTCGGTAAAAACGGCTGAAATAGGCTGGGTCTTCGAAGCCAAGTTCAAAGGCGATAGTTTTAATTGTCTTGGTCGAAAAGATCAACTCTCGATTCGCTTCCAAGATGATTCGATCGTGGATCAGTTGGGTGACCGTTTTGCCTCGTTCAGCCTTCACGATCTCATTGATGCGTTTGTTAGTTATCGACAGTGCTTGAGCATAAAACTCACAACTCTTGTGGGTGGTGTAGTGTTGCTCAATCAAATCGACTACTTGGTTTACTCGGCTGTCGCGTACTTCGCCTTTCAATGATGATTGGCTGGCGAAACGTAATATGTAGCGCAAAAAGCTATTCATGAGGGATTCTACCAAATCCCAGTCGCTCTCTTCTCGTGCACACTCCTCTTTAATCATAGTGAAAATAGGCAGTAGGTAGCGGTTGCCTTCTTCACTGCAATCTAAGTAGGGAGGGCGACTTTGATGCATGGCAAAAACGGTATCGACCAGCTGTGTGTTGCGATGGTTGGTTTTGACAAAGCCTGGGGTAAACACCAGCAAACGAGCGCTTTCTCCTACTAGTTCAGATCGGTGAACTTGACCCGGAGCGATGGTAAAAATACGTCCAACCTTGTTGTCATAGTCTACAAAATCAATGCTCTGACTGCCTAAGCTATCCACGCACCACACCAACTCCCAGTATTCATGTCTGTGCGGTTCTAAGAACGCGTCGTCGCTGTTAGTCAGTTCCTCAACCCTGCAAGGTTGACCTTTAATCAGGCGCATGTGTTTGATGGGAGTTCTCATGACATTCCTTGGTTGAAGACAGACGGTGCAATTAAGACTAGAGCCGTTGTTCTCGGCGTTTCTAATGTAGTCGATAGTGACTTTTAAGTCATTCGATTGATGCGTATTGGCTATTTGATATGAGCAGTGAACCAGTGCTCATGTTGGAATAGACTGAAGTATATGCGGTGGAAGTGAGAGAGAAGTTTAAGTCGGAGTCGTAACTAAATAAAACCCTAGAGACTCATTGTGAGCCCTAGGGTTATATCGACAGATTATTAGCTTAGCCTAGTTGCTACTTACTGTTTTCAAAGAAGAGCGTAGCTTGAAGATTCCCTTCGGTGCCTTGGTCAGCAAGATGCCACAAAGTAGAGGGATCATCATAAGCAGAGATTGTTCAGATAGAACCTCACCATTGATGTAGCAAGAGATCAGTAGCGCAACCACTGGGAAGATTAAGAAGCAGATAGACGCTTGGAACGGCGTCGAAACCTGTCCTAATTTAAAGTAAGCCACAATGCCGCCAACACTCGCCACAAAACCTAGGTAAACCACGGCTGAGATTGAATCCCAAGTGAAGGATTCAACATTAACGCTTTCACCCATTGCAGAAACTGCGAACAAGAATAGGGAGGCAATTAAGCTTGGTACGGCGTTGTAGGTCAGTACTTCAATACCTTTGCAGTGCTTTTGAACCAGCACATACATAACAGCGTGAATCGCAACAGCAAGGCCTAAGCAAACCGTGCCAATAAGGTAGTCATCACCACCCATTTGCATTTCATTGCCAAGGATTAAACATAGGCTCACAACAGCTGTGACCAAACCAAAGATTTGATGTTTCGCTAATCGTAGACCTAAGAATAAACCCGACATCAGCATTACTGCTACGGGCATGTTGGCGAAGATGATCGACGCTAGACCAGAAGAGATGTATTGCTCACCATAGATCATCAAAGTGAACGGAATAGCAAAATACATCAGTGCCACAATAAGCAGCCATTGGCGCTTACCTTTAGGGAACAGCAGTGGTTGGTTGAAGGCTTTCGCCAATACCGCAAGCAGAGGGGCTGCAAGTAAAAAGCGCAACGCAGTAGCAAAAATAGGTGGAATAGAATGCAATGCTACTTCCATAGCGAACCAAGTGGTTCCCCAAATTAAGCAAACAGAGACAAAAAGCAAGATAGTTAGCGACTTCGAATTCATGGTGACTACTCATTAATAATTATTTTAAATCATAGGCTTGTAGCGCCTTAATGACGTGGCACAGTATAGAAAGGTAGTCGGAGAAAAGTTTTGTCTTTTTATCTCTAATTTACGTTTTATGTGGAAATTAAATCTCTAATATAATTATTTTATAGAAAATAAATTCACTTTAGATAGTTTAAGTAAAGTCATTATTCTTTGTGAGGTCTAATTTTGCTCAGGAAGTAATCAACTCACGAGAATGGCTGTTGGGTTATTGCTATCAGCATAGCTACAAAAAACGCGCCTACAATGAGGCGCGTTTTTGATCAATACGTTTAAGAGATAGTATTTATTGCGTAACAGGCTTAACTTGTTTGGGCTGCCTTACTGCCAGAATAAGTTGTGGAAGCAGCGACATCACTATCATGCCAGTCATTAGCGAGTATTGTACTGCAGTGAATGATTCACCCATCAACACCATACCGGTCACGATGCCGGCTACTGGGTTTGCAATGCCACCGAAGGTGAAATCAACCACCGACATACGTTGTAGCAACCACACATACATGCCGTAACCCAGTGCAGTGTTTAGCCCAATCACCCACACGAGTCCCATAGCATTACGAGTATCGAAATGAGTGACAGCGTTAACATAAGGCTGCGGGTCGATGAATGCATGAACGCCAGACGCGACAGACAAAATCGTACCACCCAAAATCAGTTGCCACGTGAGTACCTTCCACCAGTGCATGCGGTTACCCAGTGACTTGGTAATGCTGCTGCCGATAACGATACACATGATCGCGGCGAACATTGCGCCTAAACCTATTGGGTTCAGAGCAATTTGGCTTGGGTTAAAGAGTACCCACGCTAAGGTGCTCAAGCCAATACCTGAAAGGGCTTGAATCAGATGTGGGCGCTGTTTTTTCACTACCCAGTGGAAGATCATCGCGAACACAGGCACAGAGATCATACCCACGCCAGAGATTGCCGAAGGCAGCGTTAGCGCCATTACGAAGATTAAGCCAAAGAAGGTCGCAATATTGATAAGGCCCAGTGTGAAAATGATCTGCCACTCGCCTTTTTTAGGCAGTGTTGGCTTTACTGCTAGCAATAACAAACCAGCAGGCAACGCACGCAAAGCACCCAATAATAATGGTGGCCACTCCTGTAGCGTAAATTGCGTCACTGCATAGGTTGTTCCCCAAAAGAACGCGGGGATCATTGCTAATAATATGTTCATTTAAAATATCTTTACGTTAAGATAACTATTGTGTGAACTGTATACTGAGAACTAGTGGTTGTAAAGTATCTTTATGTTAAACTAGTTTGAAGTAATCAGACTAACAACGGAGCGAGATTGCAAATGGATGCTATCGACCGCGTAGTAGAGCAATGGGCAAAGGAAAAGCCCGAACTAGAAACTGAGCCTATGGCAATGATGGGTCGGATTATGCGTATTGCCAAGTATATGGAGACGCAAGTTGCCGAGCTTCATAAAAAATACGATATGAAGTTGGGTGAGTTTGATGTGTTGGCGACGTTGCGACGTTCTGGAAAGCCTTACCGACTGACGCCATCAGAACTGATTGGATCCATGATGCTGACATCTGGCGCGATGACTAATCGCCTTGATAAGCTAGAAGCCAAAGGGCTGATCAGCCGTGAACACAGCAAAGAAGACAGACGCAGCGTGAGTGTGCAGTTAACCAAAGATGGTCTTATTCTGATTGACCAAATGATGACTGAACATGTCGAAATGCAGAAAAAACTGGTTAAATCATTGTCTGCGAGTCAGAAGAAGAACACCAACCAACTTCTGAAAACATGGTTGAGTGCGTACGAGTAGTCTTGCAGATCTTCCTTTAGATTCAATAAAAACCGAAGCCTAATCGCTTCGGTTTTTTTGTTCCTGTCTAAGAACTTCAAGTACAGCGAATTGGCGAATTAAGCTTGGAGCATCTCGTCGCTAAACAATTCTGCGCAGCCAATGCCATTAATGGCGCAGCTCTCGTCGATGTCTGAGATGTCACCGCTGACCCCAATCGCACCAAGTACCGTTTTATCTTTGTCTCGAATCAGTAGGCCCCCTGGTACTGGCACCATGTTTCCGTGTGCGAGTACGTTTACGGCAGAGATAAATGCTGGTCGGTTGTCAGCATCTTGGGCGAGTTTTCTAGAGGAACAGCCCAGAGCGAGTGCTCCCCACGCTTTAGCGATCGCGATGTCTGGTCGCATCATGCTAGAGCCGTCTTGACGTTGCAGAGAAATCAGCTTGCCACCGCTGTCTAAGACGGCGACCGTCAAAGGTTCTGTGTGGATCTTGTTTCCTGCTTGTAAGGTACCATCAATAATGGTTAACGCTTGTTGTAGAGTCAAACTTCCCATGTTATCTCCTAGTTTTTCAAGGGGCCGTGTACCAAGCTAAGTCAGCCAATCATGACTCTTGTTGGTGAGCATCATTGACTGATTCAGTTCGGTACAAGAGTCCTAACTGGACTCTTGTAATAGCCCATAGCTGGGTAAAGTTAGGAAGGCGGCGAACTCTTCGGCTGTAGAAAGTTGATAGAAAAGATCAGCTGTCTCTTCAAATCGACCTGCTGCGTAGCGCGAGTCTCCGACTTCATGTTTTATCGTGTCTAACTCCTGGTAAAGCCAAGAGTGGAATAGTGATTTGGTAAAGGTTTGGCCGTCATCAAGCGTGACACCGTGGTGGATCCACTGCCAGATATTGGCTCTCGAGATCTCAGCAGTCGCGGCATCTTCCATAAGGCCGTAGATAGGCACACAGCCGTAGCCTTGAATCCAAGCTTCGATGTAATACAGCGCGATGCGTATATTCTTACGTACTCCTGCTTCGTCGCGACTGCCCTCACAAGGCTTTAGCAACGAGTCTGCATTGATCACATGCTCTGGGCTTTGGAAATCCATTTGGTTTACTTTGCCATCTAAGTGCTTATCAAAGATCGACATTGCCAAATCAACCAGCGCAGGGTGCGCAACCCATGTTCCATCATGTCCGTTTTGAGATTCTCTTTGTTTATCTTCGATAACCTTGGCGGTCACACGCGCCATTTCTTGCGGATCTTTTGCTGGAATAAAGGCAGACATACCACCCATCGCCAGTGCGCCGCGAGCGTGACAAGTGCGTACCAACAGTTGGCTGTAGGCGTTAAGGAATTCTTGGTCCATGCCGATCCCGTGACGATCTGGCAGGATGCGGTCTTTATGGTTCTTCAGCGTTTTGATGTAGCTGAAGATGTAATCCCAACGGCCACAGTTCATCGCTACGATATGATCACGCATTGCGTACAAGATCTCTTCCATTTGGAATACGGCTGGAAGTGTCTCAATCAAAACCGTCGCACGAATGGTGCCTTTGGGTACGTGGAAATAGTTTTCGGTGAAGCTGAAAATATCGTCCCACCACTGTGCTTCTTCCATGCTCTCAAGCTTGGGAATGTAGTAGTAAACCCCTAAACCTTGTTGTGCTCGTGATTGATAGTTGTGGAAAAAGTACAAGGCGAAGTCCATCAAGCAACCGCCGATAGGCTGATTGTTGAATTGGATGGATTGCTCAGGAAGGTGGATCCCTCGTGGGCGAGCGATCAGCAGTGCAGGATCGTCGTTTAATTGGTAACGCTTCTGTTTCTTCTCATCGAAATAACTAATGGTGCCAAGGTTAGCGTCTCTTAGGTTGATTTGCCCTTCGACCATATTGGCCCAAGTCGGGGAAGACGCATCCTCAAAGCAACACATGAAGACTTTCGCGCCTGAGTTTAGCGCGTTGATCACCATTTTTCTTTCGATAGGCCCGGTGATCTCTACGCGGCGATCAAGCAGTTCTGGTGGAGGCGTTGCCACCTTCCACTCTTTATTCTGACGAATGGAAATGGTGTCTTTTCTGAAATTGGGTAGCTCTCCCTCGTCATACTGAGCTTGTTTTGTGTCGCGGTCACTTAGCAGGGCATGACGGCGATCTCCAAACTTATTGACGAGAGCTTCTAAGAATTTTAATGCATCTTTAGACAAGATCTCTTTGTACTCGGAGTTGTCCATATTCCCGAGTACCTGCATACACTGTACTTCTTCTCTCTCTTTTACGTCATTCATCATTGTTGTCTCCTTTGAACAATACGATGTCACTTTGTATACAAAATGCTCTTTTTAAGGATATTTATATTGCATAAATTGTAAACAAGCAAAGGGTATTTAACATTTATTTATCATTTGATCTTTTTGTGATTTATTTTCACGTAAAGATATTTTATGTAAAGCAATGAATTGTAAGCTTTTCAGGGTGGGTGCTTACTCAGAATGGCAGCGGTATGTAACTAAATTGTTTCATTTTGGGGTTGATAAATGGCGAGGATGGTTCATAGTACACAAAAGTTAGTTTAATTGTATACAATCTGAACTGGAGGTTCGAATGGCAATTATGAAAGCGATTGAAGCAGCGGTAGAGGTGCTTAAACGTGAAGGTGTAGACATCGCATTTGGTGTTCCCGGCGCAGCAATTAATCCTATGTATGCGGCTATGAAAAAGCTCGGAGGAATCGACCACGTCTTAGCTCGTCACGTAGAGGGTGCATCCCATATGGCTGAAGGGTACACGCGCACTAATCAAGGCAATATAGGTGTGTGTATTGGTACTTCTGGTCCTGCGGGAACGGACATGATCACGGGTCTTTATTCTGCGACTGCAGATTCGATTCCAATTCTATGCATCACAGGCCAAGCGCCACGTGCTCGTCTTCATAAAGAGGATTTCCAAGCGGTCGACATTGAATCTATCGCTAAACCAGTGACTAAGTGGGCAACCACGGTGCTGGAACCTGCACAAGTGCCACGCGCATTCCAAAAAGCCTTTCATTTGATGCGTTCGGGTCGCCCGGGTCCAATCCTGATTGATCTACCGATTGATGTTCAGCTGGCTGAAATTGAATTTGATATCGATACCTATGAACCGCTAGAACCTTACAAACCACAAGCAACTCGCGCGCAGGTTGAGAAAGCGTTAACTATGATGTCTCAATCGGAAAAACCGTTGATTGTATCGGGTGGTGGCGTGATTAACGCTGGCGCGTCCGAATTGTTGCAACAGTTTGCCGAGATCACTGGTGTTCCTGTGATTCCAACCTTAATGGGTTGGGGATCGATCCCGGATGATCATGACTTAATGGCGGGCATGGTGGGGCTACAAACTTCCCACCGTTACGGTAACGAAACCATGCTCAACTCTGACTTTGTGTTTGGTGTGGGTAACCGCTGGGCTAACCGTCATACCGGTTCTGTGGATGTTTACACTGAAGGCCGCAAGTTCGTACATGTGGACATTGAACCGACTCAAATCGGCCGCGTGTTCTGCCCAGATTTAGGCATTGTCTCTGATGCGAAAGCAGCACTAGAGCTAATGGTTGAAGTGGCGCAGGAGTGGCGTGACGCTGGCAAGTTGCCGAACCGAAATGCTTGGGCTAGTGAGTGTCAGGAACGCAAATCGACCATGCTGCGTAAAACCAATTTCGATGAAGCACCAATGAAACCAATGCGTGTTTATGAAGAGATGAACAAGGCATTTGGTCGTGATACTTGCTATGTGAGCACCATTGGTTTGTCGCAAATCGCCGCCGCTCAGTTCCTGCATGTTTATAAGCCGCGTAACTGGATCAACTGTGGTCAGGCTGGCCCATTGGGTTGGACAACACCAGCCGCATTAGGTGTACGAGCAGCCGATCCAAATCGCGATATTGTTGCTATCTCTGGTGATTACGATTTCCAATTCATGATTGAAGAACTGGCGGTAGGTGCTCAGTTCAACTTGCCATACATTCATGTGTTGGTGAACAACTCCTACTTAGGTTTGATTCGTCAAGCACAGCGCCAATTTGATATCGACTATTGTGTACAACTGGCGTTCGATAACCAGAATGCACCAGAGCTTGAAGGCTACGGTGTTGACCATGTTGCCGTTGTTGAAGGCCTAGGTTGTAAGGCAATTCGAGTTCGTGAACCAGAGCAAATTGCGGCAGCGTTTGAGCAAGCCAAAGAGCTGATGAACAAGCACAAGGTGCCAGTGGTCGTTGAGCTGATTCTTGAGCGAGTAACCAACATTGCGATGGGCGTAGAGATCAATGCCATCAACGAATTTGAGCCACTTGCCGAAAGCCGCGGCGATGCTCCAACTGCGCTGGCGTACAAGTAATCATTAAGTCATGTGTATCCGTAGAGCTGAGGCTTAGCTCTACGGAAAAGCCTCCAATATAGCGAGGCTCTACTACAAATAACCAGATTTTCAAAAATAAAGAATAAGGACAGAGTCATGGCAAAATTTGCAGCAAACTTGTCAATGTTATTCACGGAAGTTGATTTTATGGACCGCTTTGAAGCCGCCGCAGAAGCGGGCTTTCAAGGTGTGGAATACCTTTTCCCTTACGCCTTTGATGCTCAGGCAATCAAAGCCAAGCTCGACGCTAATAACCTAGAGCAAGTGCTATTTAACCTGCCTGCGGGTGATTGGGACGCTGGCGACCGTGGTATCGCGGTCGACCCAGCGCGAGTTGAAGAGTTTCAAGCGGGTGTACCTAAAGCCATCGCTTACGCAAAAGCGCTCGGTTGTACTCAAGTGAATTGCTTGGCGGGGATTGTTCCGCAAGGTGTGACCCAACAAGACGCGCAATCGGCGTTTGTGATTAACCTGCATTACGCGGCGAACGCGCTAGCAGCAGAAGGCATCTGCTTAGTGATTGAAGCAATCAATACTCGCGATATTCCGGGCTTCTTCTTGAACACGACTGAGCAAGCCAAAGCGATCATCAAAGAGGTAGGGAGCGATAACCTTTCTATCCAATACGATATTTATCACATGCAAATTATGGAAGG
This sequence comes from Vibrio sp. 10N.261.46.A3, assembly GCF_041472995.1. Lineage (NCBI taxonomy): Bacteria > Pseudomonadati > Pseudomonadota > Gammaproteobacteria > Vibrionales > Vibrionaceae > Vibrio > Vibrio sp. 10N.261.46.A3. Next base: position 67,531 of record NZ_JBFRRH010000049.1, read on the forward strand.
CGATCTTACGCCGACCATGCAACAAAATATTGGCCAAATCGCACACGTGCAACTGGCGGATAATCCAGGCCGACACGAACCGGGTACTGGCGAAATCAACTACCCATTCGTGCTCAATTATCTTGATGAGCTTGGCTATCAAGGCTGGGTTGGCTGCGAATACAAGCCAAAAACAACAACGACAGAAGGCCTTGGTTGGCTGCACCAGTACCGTTAATTGAGTCTGGTAACCCTCAAACGTTAAGGAGAACAACATGTCTAAAATTGCATTTATCGGAACTGGCATCATGGGTAAACCTATGGCGAGTAACCTTCAAAAAGCAGGTCACGATTTGATTCTGTCGGATCACTTTAATGCAGCACCTGCCGACCTTGTGGCAGCGGGCGCAACGGTCTGTCATTCACCAGCGGAAGCGGCTGAAGCAGCAGATATCGTTATCTTAATGGTGCCGAATACACCACAAGTTGAAGATGTCCTGTTTGGTGACAACGGCGTCGAGAAAGGCCTAACGGCGGGTGGCGCAACGGGGAAACTGGTTATCGACATGAGTTCGATCTCGCCAATCGCGACCAAAGCAATTGCAGCGCGAATCAATGAAGGTGGTGCTTCATACCTTGATGCACCGGTATCAGGTGGCGAAGTAGGCGCTATTAATGCAGCGCTGACTATCATGGTGGGCGGTGAGCAAGACGCCTTTGACAAAGCACGTCCGCTATTTGAAATCATGGGTAAGAACATCACGCTGGTGGGTGATAACGGTGCAGGTCAAACCTGTAAGGTCGCAAACCAAATCATCGTTGCTCTGAATATCGAAGCCGTGTCTGAGGCGTTAGTCTTCGCTTCAAAAGCTGGTGCTGATCCAGCACGAGTTCGTCAAGCGCTATTAGGTGGCTTTGCTAACTCTAAGATATTGGAAGTGCACGGTGAGCGTATGGTTGAAGGCACATTCGACCCGGGCTTTAGAATCTCACTTCACCAAAAAGACCTCAACTTAGCGCTAACGGGCGCACAAGAGCTAGGGGTTGCACTACCTAATACGGCTAACGCTCAAGAGTTGTTTGGCGAGTGTGCCGAAATGGGTGGCGAAGGTTGGGACCACTCTGCGCTTATCCAAGCGATTGAGAAACGTTCTGACCACTCGATTCGTTAATCTAGTTAACGGTTTGTCCGTTTAGTGGTTAGTCAATCAACCGATTATCCGTTAATTAATTAGGGCTGCTATCGATTCGTAGCCCAACAGTTTGTTTATAAATCGCGTAGTTTCGTCTCCTTTTATACGCGTTCCTGATACGAGGCAGAGGTTGAAGTTGTTCCTTTCCAACTTGATCTTAGCAGGCACCCTTTGGCCTTGTATCGGGGTTCTTTTTTTCTCCGTCAACTAAGGAGTGGCTGATGGACATTGATGCTAAGCAGTTTCTGCAAACCCTTTTCTCAAGTGCTGTTAATCAGGCGCTACCTAAAAATCACATCGAACCTTTTCTTCCTCAAGACATTTTTTATCGTTCTGCTAATCAAGCCGGGCGTACTGTGGTGATAGGAGCAGGAAAAGCGGCCGCATCAATGGCTGCAGAGCTTGAAGCGGTTTGGCAGGCAAAGAAACAACAAGACCTTGCACTGCGTGACCTTGAAGGCTTGGTGGTGACTCGTTATGAGCACACCGCCCCTTGCGAACATATCGAAGTGATTGAAGCTGCGCACCCCGTGCCAGATGCGATGGGCTTAGAAGTGAGCCAACGTATGCTGCAATTGGTGAGTGGCTTGAGCGCTGACGACACGGTTATTTGCCTACTGTCAGGCGGTGGCTCTGCATTACTAAGCTTGCCCGGTGACGATATCAGTTTGGCAGAGAAGCAACAAATCAATAAAGCGTTGCTTAAATCGGGCGCCGCCATTGATGAGATGAACTGCGTTCGTAAGCATTTATCTTCTATCAAAGGTGGGCGATTAGCGAAAGCTGCTTACCCAGCAAGAGTGGTCTCTTTGGCGATTTCAGATGTGCCGGGCGATGACATCAGTGTGATTGCATCGGGCCCGACCGTGCCAGACACCACCACTCGCTTTGATGCTATGGCAATACTGGAACGCTATCGAATTGAAACACCACCTTCGGCATTTGAATGGTTGAACAACCCAGAGTCAGAAACCGTGAAACCGGATGATGAGTGCTGGAAAAACGCCGAACACCATATTATCGCCACCCCGATGTCGGCATTGGAATCCGCTGCGGCAGAGGCTGAAGGCTTAGGTATTCCCGCTTATGTGTTGAGTGATTGTATAGAGGGAGAGGCGCGAGATGTCGCGAAAGTTCACGCTGCGCTAGCTAAGCAAGTCGCCAACCACAAGCACCCATTTGAGACGCCTTGCGTGATACTTTCTGGCGGCGAAACCACGGTAACCGTTAAAGGCAATGGTCGCGGTGGGCGTAACTGTGAGTTCTTGTTGAGCCTATATAACGAGCTTAAGGGCCAAGACAACATATTCGCATTGGCTGCTGATACCGACGGAATTGATGGCGTGGAAGACAATGCGGGCGCGTGGATCACACCTCAAACATGGCAACAAGGTTCGAGCCTGTCGCTTAAAGCGCAAGACTATCTCGATGCGAACAACAGCTACGATTTCTTCAAACAACTCGATGTGCTTCTTACCACGGGCCCGACGTTGACCAATGTGAATGACTTCCGCGCAATATTGATTCTTTAATTTGAACAGTTCAAAAACACAGTATGGAATGGTCGCTTCTTAACAAATAGAGCGGCCATTTTATTGTTATCAATGCGGTGACCTTGAGTTCTGAAATTATCTTCTGGACTAATGAAGCACGTTGATTACTATGATTTCAGTAACGAGCTGTAAAGGATGCAATATGTCTAGGATCAGACAAAAGAATCAAGATTTAATCATCGAAGTCGCGTGTGAACAATTCGCCACTCATGGTTATGCTGCAACAAAAATGGCCGATATCGCGAAAGCGGCCGACATTCCCAAGCCTAATGTATTCTATTATTTCAGCTCTAAAGATAAGCTCTACAACGCTGTGCTTGAAACCGTCACTCAGCCTTTACTAGAAGCATCTCGTCCAATTGAAGAGCTCAGCGATCCTGTTGAGGCCCTATCTCAATATATTCAAACCAAGCTGATTATTTCTCGCGATCATCCGCACGCCTCTAAAGTGTTTGCCAATGAAGTGATGTCTGGCGCGAAAGTGTTGCCGAAAGAGATTGGTGACGAGCTGTATAAGCAATCCCAGATGATTCTTGATAAGTTCTCGACATGGTCGGCGCAAGGCTTAATGGACGATGTTCCCGCTCATCACTTGATGTTCACCATTTGGGCGGCCACTCAAACCTACGCCGATTTTGGCTGGCAGATTTGCAGCGTGATGCAGAAAGACCAGCTCGATGATAAAGACTATGCCGATGCCGCTGAATTCATCACGCAGCTAGTGATTAAAGGCTGTGGTGTGAAAGGAAAAGCTTAGTTAGCTAGTCGAACTCAATTTCATAAAAATAAGGACGTCACTCGATGTCCTTTTTTGTATGCGTTGCTTTATGGAAGAGTGACCTTTAGAAGTCGGCAATAATGCCTTGTCGTTCGATATTGTCTTCAACAACCAAAATACGACTGCGTTCAAGTATCTATCCGATCCAAAGACCTGCCCCTACCCAAAATGTAGCCAACCTAAAATCATGTCGAACTTATCTCTAATGGATAGCGTTAATCAAAAAAATGAAATTTCATCAAATTCTTTATAAATCTAGCATCGACTTTGACTTTAATTCGACAAAGTCAGTTCAATAATAGATCGCATCAATAGGTGAGGGTCGAATTATGAAAACTAAAATCATCGCGCTTGCAGCACTTCTCGGAGTTTTTACAACTCAAGTATCAACAGCTCAAGCAACAGAGCTGATCGGCCATGTTCAAGGGTTGAACAAACACAGTATTGTGGCTGAGGTGCCTGGCGTTGTTGAGATGAATAACCTTGAAGTGGGAGATGCTGTAAACCAACGGCAACTACTTGCTCAAATTAAAGTCGATGATTTTAAGTTTAGTGTTAACAAAGCGAAGGCCAATCTTGCGCTTGCAGAAGCGGATCTTGCATTACGGAAAGCAACCTATAACCGCTATCAAGCACTCATCAAAAAGAACAGCCTTTCAATAGGAGAGTTAGATACAGCACGTGCCGAGTTTCTTAGTGCCAAAGCGGCTGTTTCTGTTGCTCAAATTGACTATCAACAATCTCAAGTTGATCTCGAAAATACGCAAATTGAGTCTCTTATCTCGGGCTATATCTCTAACAAACCTGCGCAATCAGGCGCTTGGGTGAGTGAAGGTGATTTGCTCTATGAGGTAGTTAATATCGATAAAGTCACCTTGTCATTCATGGCGAGTGAGTATGACTTAAAGCATTTCACGGTAGGCCAGGAAGTGGTGGTGTGGTCTGAAACCAACCCAGAACTCAAGATGGAAGCGAACGTGCAGCGCATTGGTGTCGAGATGCAAAATCTGACCTACCCAGTCTTGGTTGAGATCACCAACCAAGGGCATCAATTTAAGCCGGGTATGTCGGTGTACGCCTCGACAGATCTTGCGGTGAAAAATATCACAACGGCTCAAGCAACAGCGAACTCGAATCAAGGTAAAGGGCAGTAGAGATGAACTTTTTAGCATACTTCGCGAATCGTCAATTCTTAGCTCGAATTATTACGGTAATGGTGTTGCTGACGGGTGTTATGTCGTTAATTCAGCTCAATTTACAAGAGTATCCCGATGTTGCAATGGACACGGCGGAAATTGAAACCATCTATCCCGGTGCAACGGCTCAAGACATTGAACTCAACATCACCAACCCGATAGAGAAAGAACTTCGCTCAGTGGATGGCATTGCCTATTTTTCATCTGAATCATCAGAAGGGCGATCTTTCATTGAGGTCGAATATTTACCCGGTGAAGACGCAGCGGTGATCTTGCGAGATATTCAGCAGGCGGTCGATAGAGTCGGAAACCTACCGAAAGATATAGATGCGCCACCAGTTGTGACTCAGCAGAAAACCTCTTCTTTGGATGTGTACCATTTTGGCGTGAGCTTATCAGACAGCAACACCGATCCCGCTTCATTGCAGCACTACGCGTATCAGCTAGAAAAGAGAATCAACAACCTTGGTGGCGTTGGTGCTATCAAGCTTTCTGGGTTTAACGATCGAGAGTTTTGGGTTGAAGTTGACCCGGAAAAAGCACGTCGTTACCAAGTTGCCTTCAATGACGTCAGTACCGCGATAGAGCAACACAATTTGTCGCAATCGGGTGGTTTTGTAGAGTCGTGGAGTCAAGAGCAGAAGATCGTCACCATGACCAAAGTGGCCTCGACCGGTGATATTTCTGACATCGTAATCAAGGCGCTGGATTCTGGTCAGGTTGTGCGTGTGTCTGATGTGGCAACGGTGATTGATACCTTTGCGCGCGCAACTGAAGATCCTGTTTTGAGCGGGAAACCGGCGGTGATTTTCTCAATCACAAACAGTGGCAGCGCCGATGTGACTGCTACCATCGACAGTATCAAGGCTTTGTTAGCCAAAGAAAGCGAACGCGTTGGCGATCAATTCATCTTCCAGACCAGCCTCGACCTTGGTAAAGACATGAGCGAGAAGTTCTCGATTGTAGCAACTAATGGTGCAATCGGTTTGGTGTTGGTTTTGCTGATCTTGAGTATGATTCTGCAACGACGTGTCGCCTTTTGGGTGTCGGTTTCTATCCCGTTTTGTGTGTTCGGTGTGATGATCGTTTTGCCGATTATGGGGCTGAATTTAGACAGCATCACATTGGCTGCACTGTTGTTGGTGATCGGTATTATCGTTGATGATTCGGTGATCATCGCAGAAAGTATTTTTCAAGAAAAAGAAGCGGGTAAAAAAGGTGTCGATGCTGCGGTGTCGGGGACGCTAAAGGTGATCAAGCCATTGATGGCGAGCTTAGTAACCACTGCTTTAGTGTTTATCCCGATGATGTTTATTCCGGGCACTATGGGCAAGGCGGTTGCCGTGATTCCGATTACCGTAATCGCAGCGCTCGTGTTCTCATTCATTGAATGTACGCTCACACTGCCTGCACACTTGGCTTCTGCAAAAGAGAGCAACCAAAAATCTCAAGAAAAGGATCGATTTGAATGGATAGCGAACCACTATCGTTCGCTGCTCAATTTCGCCCTGAACTATAAGAAGTCAGTGATTGGATTGGCGTTGGTTGGCTTCGCCGTTTCTGGCTTTTTGGTGTCTTCGTTGAAAGTGGATATCTTCCCAACAGAAGCGGGTAAATACATTGAGGTGTACACCGAAGTGAAGGCAGGCACGCCGCTAAGCAAGGTGCGAGAAGCCCATCTGTCGATAGAGCAAGCGGTCGAATCTCTGCCAGAAACGGAGCTGGTTAGCTATGAATTGGTTTACTCATCACCAGTGTCGCAAGGCGTCATTAATTTAACGAACTTTGACCAGCGCAGCCGTTCAGCAGAACAGATTATTGCGGCACTTAATGAAGAGTTGAAAGTGGTGTCTGAAGGTATGTTTATTAAGTTCTCAATTGATGCTGGTGGTCCGCCTCCCGGTGAGCCTGTCGAGGTTCGAGTTCTTGGCGGAACCGAGAGCGAACGCAATCAAACCGTGGATTTGGTGATGGCTTGGCTAGAAGATTACCAAGGAGTGACAAGCGTCAATCACAGTGAGGCACTGAAAGATCCTCAGCTGAATATCGTTCCTCAATATCACTGGCTGGCGAAATACAACTTAACGGTGAGTGACTTATCGAATGCACTGCGAGTCGGCTTTGATGGTAACAGCGTGACATCCACTTGGCTTGGCGATCAAGAGGTCGATATTCGTGTGGTATTGGACGAGCAATTCCGCGATATCGAGAAACTGAAAACGACTAAAATCTACACCGCAGATGGGCAGCAAGTACCGCTCAGTCGATTGGCAACGGTTGAACAGATAGGAATTCCGCGTCTGATTAAACATTACAACGGGGAGCGTGAAGTGACGGTATCAGCGGCTTTATCTGACGAGATCATTAGCCCTGTCGCGTTATCCGATGAGCTAGTCACAGAGCTCAATGGTCAATACCCATCGAACGTGACCATCAGCGTTGGCGGCGAAGCAGAAAGCACCAACGAAACCATGAGTGGCTTTATGGTGGTGTTCCCCGCGGCAATGGTGGCGATCTATTTCGTGTTGGCGGTGATGTTCAATTCACTGTTGCAACCACTGCTGATTATGGCGGTTATCCCGTTTGCGATTATGGCGTCATTGATGGCACTCGTGGTTCACATGCAGCCGATGTCTTTGTTTGGTTTGATTGGTGTTCTCGGCATGACTGGCGTGGTGGTGAATAACTCATTAGTGCTAATTAACCGAATCAACGAGCTAAGAACCGAAGATTTAGAGGCAATAGATGCAGTGACTCAAGCCGCGGTCAGTCGCCTGCGCCCGATTGTGATGACATCACTGACCACGGTTGCTGGCTTGCTTCCTCTAGCCTATGGGTTAGGCGGAACGGACGTGTTTATGGGGCCAATGTCGCTCACATTAGGTTATGGTTTGCTGTTCTCGTTGCCTGTCGTACTGTTGGTGATTCCTTCGATGTATGCGCTATTCTTTTCTAAAGGTTCGGCTGAACGAGCGAAGAGCAGTTCACAAGCTGAGCTCAAAGCTAATCACAAAGGTTCGTGAAGCACGATTTTGTGACCTGTTGTGCAATAACTCATTTATCTTGAATTCGGCTCGATTAGGTATGCCATTTTATTTAAAGGTAAGGTTATAGTGTCGCAAAAATTTAGCGGTGCTCTTTTTTCTAAAGGAAAAGACTAACCTGCTAACAATATTACACGCACAACATATAGGTTTAGCAATGACGCTCAAAAGCTTGGCATGCACCATCAGCGCAGTTCTACTGGCAGGCTGTGGTTCGACGGTCGCGACGCAAACATACAACGCCGATCTGATCATCACCAACGGACAGGTTCTAACGATCAATTCAGAAATGGATGTCATTGAAGACGGTGTCGTAGTGGTGAAAAACGACCAAATCATCGCAGTCGGTAACGAGGGTTTGATCACTCAATACCGCGCTGAAAAGGTGATTGATGCTCAAGACGGGATTGTTATGCCGGGCATGGTCAATGCTCATAACCACCTCCCTATGATTGCGTTTCGTGGCTTAGGCGAAGAGGGCATCTCGAACCGCTTGTTCGCTTACTTCTTCCCTCTAGAAGCTGAAAAGCTAAGCCGTGAACTGATTTACAATGCAACCAAGCTTGGCTCTATCGAATTGGCACAAAGCGGTGTGACAACTTACGCCGATATGTACTACCACATGGACGAAATGGCAAAGGCAACCAAAGAAGTCGGCTTACGCGCTGTGCTCGGTGAAACCGTGATTAAGTTCCCTGTGGTCGATGCCAAAGAACCTTATGGCGGCATTGAATACGCCAAAGGCTTTATCGAACAATACAAAAACGATGAGCTAATCACGCCTGCTTATGCGCCACATGCAGTGTACACCGTGAGCAAAGATAAGCTCCAAGAAATCAATAAACTGTCTGCTCAATACGATGTGCCGGTGCTGATTCACGTTGCTGAATTCCCTAATGAAGAAAAGCGCATCAAAGATGAAACCAAAGCGACATCGCCAGTTGAATACATGGATGAAATCGGTGTGCTAGACGAGCGCGTAGTGATTGCTCACGGCATCCACCTTTCAGAAAATGACCAAAAGCTTCTCAAGCAAGCTGACGCGGGTATCTCATACAATCCAATGGCAAACGCTAAAGGCGCGACGGGAATCGCACCTGCATGGGAGATGTATCGTGCCGACATGCGAATTGGCTTAGGAACCGACGGTCCAATGAGCTCTAACCAAGTCGATATCATGCGCACATTAAGCTACGCAGCAAACATGCAACGCTTAAAGCACTCAGACCGCACCATTATGATCCCTGAACAAGTCATTGAGATGGCGACATTAGGCGGCGCAAAAGCCCTCCATATGGAAGACCAAATAGGTTCTCTTGAAGTGGGTAAGAAAGCAGATATCGTGATTGTATACCGAATCAACTT
>NZ_JBFRRH010000050.1:0-3606 GCF_041472995.1 Vibrio sp. 10N.261.46.A3
GCGACAACGTCGCCGGTTCTGATGAGTATCGCTCGGTTCTTTTAAACGCTGGAATTAAAATGCTCTAGCCGTGAATAACCCCCAAATCCTTAAAAAATAGAAAAGTTGAAATTTTGAACATTTTAGGGTAGAGTCCCCCCCCTTATTTTTGAACCTGTCATTTTTTTTATCAAACCTAAAGTATTAAGTTATATGTATAGATTTTCTGTTACTTTCATGATGTTTATCATTATGGTCGCCTCGCTTTCAGGGTGCTATTCCAATGAGAGCTTTCCTGGCGATCCTGAGGTCTCATCGATCAGACTTGAAATCCAAGGGCAAAGTGATATCCCAGTAGGTTTAAGTGCAAAAGTGAAAGCCATTGCTGAATATAGTGATGGCTCTAAGAAAAATATCTCACCTGATGTTAACTGGGTTCTCGATAATGAACGATTTATGACAAATGGATTGACGGACACAAACGAACAAAGGTTTAAGGCTGATGTGGTTTCACCGTCATCAAGCCTGTTGACAAACATCAAGGCAGAATTGAATGGCTTGGAGAGCAGTAATGCCGTTGCTCTTTCTGTTTCCAGTGCCATCATTGTCGAACTGGATGTGACTCCCAAAGGAGCGACTGTCCCTGCCGGACTTAGTCAGCAGTTTTATGCTAATGCTGTTCTTTCCGATGCTCGGGTTCTTGATGTCACCGATGAAGAAGCGGTGACGTGGGGGATCAATAATGGCAGTATTGATAAAGGGCTTGCAACCAGTGGCGCAAAAGGTGAAACCCTTATGGTCTCGGCATCTGGAAGTAGCAACCATCAACCCTTTGAAGCGAGTGCTGAGCTTTTTGTTTCAACCTCTGATGTGACGAGCATTGAAGTTCAACCTGTCGATGGACAGGTCTGGAATACTGAATTGGCCGAGGGCGAATATCGAGAGTTAAAAGGCATCATTACGTTGACGAATGGTGTTGTGATCAACCCTGCTGATAACAACGATATCATCTGGAGTACAACGAACAATTCAACGGTAGATATCGACATTCAGAATGGACGTGTTTTTGCTGTCGGTAAGAATGGTGGATCGGCAGCCAGTATCACTGCCAAGGTCAGGGAAGTCTCTGATAGCATCACCTTTAACGTTTATGAGCAGCCGGATTCGGTCGCTAAAATTGTTGCTACAGAAACGGAGCTAAAAAAAGGCTCTGGTATGAGCTTTGACTTCATTTCTCAAGGCTCAGACGGCTCACTGGTTGATTTGACGGCAGGGGCGCAGTGGAGTGTGGATAACAATACTTACGTTCACATGGTCGATAATCGCCTTTATGCCATTCCACCGGGTGGTTATGACCCTAACCTTAATTATTTTGATGAAATTATTGTCACAGTGACGGCAAGTCATGGTGACCTCTCAGACCAATATCAAGTCGCTATTAAAGATGCTGAAATTACGGCGATGATCATGACTCCTAATGCGGATACTGAGCTTGCTTTAAATAACAACTTGCAGATGAAAGCATTTATTGTCTATGAAGATGGCAGTCAGGAAGATGTGTCACAAAGCCCTGCTATGTTTTGGTTTACGGATGCAAAGACCGCTTTCTTTTCTCCTATCGAGGAAGAAAAGGGGCTCCTCATCACTGGTGAGCCAGAAACCTTTACGGTGGAAGGGGATTTTTATGGGTATGTTTCAAGCAAATCGACAATTCAAGTCACCGTTCTTAATAAAGAAGTGGTCTCATTACAACTGACGCCGGAGAGCGGGTTTATTGCAGGTATACCTCAAAAGCTATCAGCAACACTGGGCTATAGTGATGGTTCAATCGAGAATGTGGCGATTGATGGTGACACAGTATCGGTCATTCTTGATACCAGCTCTTGGACGGGGGCGGGTGATATTGTCTTGATTAATGGTGATACATTGTATGCTAAAACAGAAGGGCAAAATGGAAAACTCACTGCTAAGTACCTTAAAGGCAGCGCAACATCGACGTGCAATATGGCTGACCTTTTGTGTCATCAGATAAATGTAAATGTTGACGCTCCTTTATTAACGTCATCGATGCAGGTAGCTCCTTCATCCGTAAATTTAATTACATATCAATCTCAAGAGTTGACGGTTTATCATGTTGATGCGAGTGGTGATAAGATAGAGGTTCCTTCCTCTCAATTAACCTATATATTGGACGACCCAGATAACATTGTTAATCACTCTGAAATATTGAAAGGCAATGTTGTTGCAACCAATAGTAGTGGTAATGCTGTTCTGACTATTTTAGATAATACTGTCCCTTTATCACAAACGGTTGATGGAAAAACACCAACAGCGACGGTTAATATTTCTGTAATAGATAAAGAGCTGTCTTCTCTAGATGTTTTACTTCCTGACGAAGTTTCTTTACTTCCAGGGGGCAGGCTTACATTAAATGCAATGGCGACTTATAGCGATGGTAGCACTAGTGCTGTCGATAATTCTGACGTTTCTTGGCTTCTTGACTTTAAACCAGCGAACTCTGCAGTGATGGATGGTAATGAGCTTGTCGCGCTTGCGTCAGGTTCTGGCTATATTGCTGCGCAATACAAAGCAAAACCTTCCGTTACATCGGAGAGGAAATTTGTCGAAATAACGAATGCGACGATTACTGCGCTCTTTATTACACCTGAAATTACTGAGCTTCCTTATAAATTATCTCAGAGATTTGAAGCAATTGCAGTGGCTGATACGGGACAAAGTATGCGATTGGGAGTGGATGATGTTGTATGGAGTGTCACTACAAGCCCGTCAGGTACCGTAACTGAAGTCAACGATGATGGCTCTTATTCCGTTCATGCAGGCAGTAATTCTGGTGCGGTTTCAATTTCAGCGCAAATATCAGGTGGATTAAATGCCTATGTTGATGATGGTGTGGGGATTATTACTACAGAGTTTGATGTTGTGCCAGCAGAGGTTATATCGCTAACCATTTCTTCGCCGCTTTCTGGCTCGGATGTTTATACGGGTATTGAATATCCTCTCCAAGCAAATGTAACGACAGAAAATGGTAGTGTTCACGATGCAACTGATTTTGTGGATTGGAGTGTTGATGGTACGGATGCAACCATCTATGAATCATTGGATGGTAAAGTTATCGAATTTAACGATAAGAGCGTTGCTAAATCCATTAAAATCACCGCAACGCCAAAAGATGATAGGTTTGGTGATTATCGTGATAAGGCGGAAAGTTTCGTCAACTTTATACCCAAGACGACAAACTCTCTTGTTGTTACTCCATCATATGCGAATGTTGAGGCTCATGATTCTCATCAATATAGAGCCTATGCTATTTATTCTAATGGCACAAACCAAGAAGTGACAAACATTGCTAATTGGTCTTTGGTTGATTTGGGGGATGGGTATCTTAGAATATCTTCTCCAATAAAGGGGGTGGCTAAAGGTGAAAACTATGGCGGTACTGTAGGTGTTCGAGCGTCTTATAGTGGTACTACTTCAAATGCAGCTGAGTTTGAGGTTACTCAAAGAACTTGCTCCGACGGTTCAAATAATTGGCCTGACTGTCCCTCGACTGGGGATAAGTGAAAAAAGGCAGCCCGAAGGCTGCCTTTTTAAAGGGTAAGCGTCTAC
>NZ_JBFRRH010000051.1:0-1169 GCF_041472995.1 Vibrio sp. 10N.261.46.A3
CCTCTCACCAATCAGCAAGTTGATACCCCTTAACATCATCACTTAACTAAAAAAAATGAAAACAAATCATTTGGTGATGATTTGATATTACCACCGCTCGGCGCAGTGTGTGAGTAAGCGAAGCGTCCGAACAGGGGTTTTGTGCCCATTTCAGCAGAAAGTCCAGACTTGGCTCTCAGGCTATGTCCTGTAAGGTCTAGCAAAATTAGGAATACGAATATCAAAGATACTGCTAAGCGGTTTTTGTACAAAAAACATTGTGACTTTAGAGTGTACTTGTAGATCACAGCCGTTATTGAGCCTAAAAACATCATATGTCATCACTTATTTGTCACACTTCCAAGTGTCTTAACTTAAATGTCAGTAGCGATGTTTATTTTGATTCGCAATTTCATAGGTATTCACTGATTATTCTGTTGAAGCTGATTTACTTTAACGCCTTTACGGATAAGTGCTGAAGCAGTCACATTGGACTTATCGCTGAAATGGGCGCAACCCCCCGAACACCGAGCAAGCGGAATACACTCGATCTTAAACTGTGGCACTGTCACTCCATCCTAAAATTTAACTTCTCCATATTTTTTTCTTCGTTTGGAGGGAGAGTTTTTACGCTTGGTTTTCACTCAAAACCGATATGTGATTCCGATATGCAGAACCGATATATGGTCATATCGGTTCTGCATATCAGTTCTACATATCGGTTTTTTTATTTTGCTAGGCTCCTTTTATTCTTATCTCTTATCTGGGACTAAGATCTGGGATTACCTTCTGGGATTCGATGAGTCCTAGATCTTAGTCCTTGTTGCTAGTCCCAGATCGGAAAGAATAAGAGCAAAGAAAAGAGCAGCTTAGAAACATGTCTCTAAGACCTAGGATGCGTAGCGCTACGCGCGACTGAGCCCCTTTTAAAGGTGACATAATCCGTTTCTTCGCCCCGTCAGTTTCACTCTAATAAAACGCTCTCAGTCTCGCCCACTCAACGCATCCAAGAGCATGCACTAAAATTAACAATTCCCCTCTCAGGTTCGGCACTTTTCAGTGATTGAATTTCTTAACGCTTATAGAGCACTTTCATTCCCACATAACAATTAAACCCCGCAGAGGGGGCGCATGGGCGATTGATTTAGGAAACGAAAAGCAGAGCGTCACACGCTGATGGTGTGTCTATA
>NZ_JBFRRH010000052.1:0-237 GCF_041472995.1 Vibrio sp. 10N.261.46.A3
AGGTTGAGATTACGCTAAAAGAGATTCCTATCTTTTGCTGTTCTATCTACACCGCTCGGCGCAGTGTGTGAGTAAGCGAAGCGTCCGAACACCGAGCAAGCGGAATACACTCGATCTTAAACTGTGGCACTGTCACGCTATCCTGAAAATTAACCTCTCCATATTTTCCTTCCGTTTTTCATTCAAAACCGATATGTGATTCCGATATGCAGAACCGACATATGGTCATATCGGTTT
>NZ_JBFRRH010000052.1:1006-1168 GCF_041472995.1 Vibrio sp. 10N.261.46.A3
ATATCGGTTTTTGTGTCTTCTCTCAGGAGCTTTTTCAAATTCCCTGAGTGTGCGTTTATGTGAAACCTCTACGTGAAACCACTTTGTACAACAGGTGTTGCACATAATAGTTTCACAAAATGGTTTCACATAAAGTAAAAACAAGAGCAAAGAAAAGAGCAG
>NZ_JBFRRH010000053.1:0-2154 GCF_041472995.1 Vibrio sp. 10N.261.46.A3
TATTCTTTCTATCAAATCAGAATCAATCAAACCTTTAATATTGTTGTTAAAAGTTTGTGATTTTATTCCGTGTTGATCTAAAAATTTTTTCTTTGTTATCGAGCCGTAAGAGACAACATTCTCATGATTCATATTTTGGATCATAAACTTGAACATTTCATGCTTAACTGAATTTAGCCCTTTAACTCGGCACAGATCATTTATATACACCTTTGCAAACTCTGGCTCGTACGAGATTTCCCCCGTATCCTTGTCAAAATATTTAGCACCCACAAGATACCCCAAAAAAAGTATAACAGTAATGGTGCGAACTATTACACATCCCTTTTAAAAAGTAAATGAAATACTTAAAAAAAAGTATATCAAATATGTAATACTTTTTCTTGATGACCTATCATCCCGCATAGCGGTATTCACTATCCCGCATAGCGGTATTCACTATCCCGCATAGCGGTATCTATCATCCCGCATAGCGGTATTAGATTTCACTCTAGCCCTTATTCTATATAGATTCTCTTCTCTTATATCAAAGTCTCTCTTAAATGCTCGCTAATTTGCACAATCATCAAAACAGGTTTGTTTTGTACTGACGGGCAACGCTTGGGCGTTGCTGTGTCTGACGCTTACAGCCACAAATTTGTGGACAATTTCCGCAAGCGGAAAGCGCTAACGCTTTGACGCACAGATTTGCGTCTGTAAGCGTCTTAGTTAATTACACATACCTACATACTCTTTTTATGATTTAACGGCTGTATGAGCCTTACAGGGCGTTAGGATTGCAGATAAAAACTAGACCAGATAGGTCTTTTAGAAAAGAAAGAGAGTGGGTTCCTTTTAGCGTAGTCACTTCTGGCTATGCAGTACATAAAGTGTTATTGCATAATCTTGAATAAATATGCGAATAAACATTGTCAAAGCCAGCGCGTTTAGCTGGCTTTTTTTGTACCTGAACATGCAGCATGTAGCCCGACAGGGAGAAGCTCACCCACCCGATATTGTGGGATCGCATAAAGCGGATTGAGCGAGAACCTACCCACTCAAAGACACGTAAAAATCTAGCCTTTCACCATGCCAGAATACCGCTTGCAGAGCATCACAGCGACAAAGCGGCGTGATGCTACTGCAACCCACCGAAAAAACGCCCACGTCACTCCAAAACGTTACTAAAATGTTAATACGTCACTTTTAAATGAGATCTAATATCAACTACATGCCTGTACGTCAATTTTTACCGCTTGTTGCCCCGTTTAATTCATCAGTACGTCACTTTTTTACAGACCTTCGGTCTGTAAAAAAGTGATACGTCAACTTTATTGATATCCTTTCTCATTTAGGTGTATGTACGTCACCTTGTTCCGCGCACTTTCTATGTCGTCGCCCCGCTTCGCGTTGTAACATCTATCCAATCACACTATTCTAGTTTGATTAGCGGGATTCGGATTTTGTCCGACAGTCGTCCCGACTTGGACAAAATCCCCGCCCTGTGGGGCTACTCTGCGAGGCAATGTTTTTATGGACAAGAAGTTTACATTTCGATTATCAAAAGAGGCTTTCTCATTCTTGGAGGAAGAGACAAACACTAAAGGATACAGCTCAACTTCTGCGTTATTGCGTGCGAAGTTAGAAAATGAAGTGCGTGACGAACGCCTATTTTCAGAGTTCAGAAATGACATCCTGAACTATAAAAACGAAATGGCTAGGATTGGTAGCAATTTGAATCAAATTGCACATAGGCTGAATTTGTTTATTCCTGTTGGTGCGGATGAAATTAAGCCAGATTTGGTAACACTTAATAAAATGATGGTGCATTTGAACCTGTCTTTATCGGAGGCTCTTGTTAATGTTGATACGTCCAGAAGATGAGCTAAGAGGGTTAGGGGAAAACGCACTTTTGGGGACTTGTGTGACACGCACACGGAGGGTAGTATTTTCCATAGTCCTTTTCCTATCTCAGTTAGGCTTTAGGGTTAGCTTTCTATTGGTGTTAGAGCACCAATAGAAAGCGCTAGTATTATCTTAATCTTCCGATTCAGTTATTGTTACGTTGTCTTCCTTTCCGTCTTTTGAATATGTGGTCTTCCATTCTATGGATTGCACTTTTGACCACTCGACCTTGACAGCATATTTCTTATTAACTCTGAATTCCGCCTTACC
>NZ_JBFRRH010000054.1:0-6303 GCF_041472995.1 Vibrio sp. 10N.261.46.A3
CTCGTATCTCGTATCTCGTAGAAGCATAAAAAAGCCCCAACACGAATGTCGAGGCTAAAGTATCTTTATTTATGTTCTAGCAGAGTACTCGCTGCGCGCTACTCGTCGTTGTTTTCAGCAAACTTAGATGGTGACATACCAAAGTGGTGCTTAAACCTTTGACTGAAATAAGAAGGGTCATTGAAGCCCGAATCAAACGCCACATCAGAGATCTTCTCTCCAGCGAGTAAGCGCTCACACGCATGCTCTAGACGTACTTCATTCAAGTGCTCTTTGAAGGTCTTGTTGTAAGCCGATTTAAAGCGTCTCTGTAAGCTTCTCTCAGACATAAACAAATACTTAGCGGCAGTTGCAGTACTGAACTCGGCATCAGCGTAGTTTTCACTCACAAGCTGCGACACTCTGTTCTTCCACTCTTGTTCCGCTGTCAGTTTTTGTTGCTCTGGTGTTGAAGCGGCAAGCTTAATGGTTTCAATCTGTTCAATTGTGCTGGCTTCGAGATTGTCGAGTACTTGATACTCAATTGGCCACGAAAGCTGAACCTTATTTTGACACTCCGAAACAAAAGCATTAAGCTCGCCACCGCTCTGATTCATCAATAGCGGCAGCTTTTCGATGTTAAGGTCCGTCGACTTTCCGGTATTGTCACCCATGCTTGATGCCAGTTTAGGGAAAGGCATGCCATGATCTCGAATTGTCACAACAAGATGCTCCTTAACGTCTTCAACCAGAACCACCATACTCTGCGACTTAAAGTTTCTCTTGATGATACTCGCAACTAAGCTATTGAAGATAATATCGAGATTAAAATACAGCAACGAGACATATCGTTGTTTTGTTTCGACTTTAATATCCAGTTCAATACCGGCTTTGGTTAAATCATCCTGCCAAGCTTTGAGTACCGCTTCTAAGATTAAAATTATATCGTAACAAACTTGCCCTTCTCCTTGAGGCGTATTGCTCAATTGAGCTAAGCCATTTTTCAAGGTTAGAATTGGCGACTTCCCATGCTCGTCATTCCAATTAGGAATCATCGCAGCAATATGATTCACTTCAGAAGAGAGTTCATTGGCAGTGTGAGACACAAGCGCATTCTTAACGGATAGCTGCTTTTTAAGCTGTTGGTTAGTTGCGAGTAATATCCGGCTTTGGTGTCTCAATTGGTCTGTCTTCAGTGCAACTTGCGCTTTTAAGTGCCTGTTGGCAAAAGTGACATAACGAGAGCGCCAAAAGACCAAGATAGTCACAACGCCAATCAGTAACATCAGAGAGCTTGCTGCAGCCCAATTGGTCAGATACCAAGGCTCCGCAATCGAGAAGCTTTGATTGGTTGACACAAAGCGATAATGGGAGTCTTTAACCGGTTTCACTTCAAGTGTGTAATCCCCAGGAAGAAGATGGTCGAGCGTTAACAAGCCCCCTTCAAACTCACTCCAAGGTTCATCGTCGCTCAGTCGGTATTCCATCGCAGGTGCGAACGTTGCTGGCAAGATACCTAGCTTAAACCCCATCGATGAACCATAAGGAATCTCATCCAGTTCAGCCGTTTTCCCGCCAAGTGACACCGTTTGTTGGTCGACACTTATCTTACTCAATAAGGCACGGCTATGAGGTGTGGTTGATACCAGTAACTCGTTAGACAACGCACTGACTACGCCATACTTTGAGCCGAAAACAAGCCTCGAAGGTTGGCTCTCTTCACTGTAAAATAGAGCACATGCTCCCGCCGCCAGCTCATTGGTGATCAAACCAAATGGCGAACCGATGTGTTTATGCAGCTGCCCATCCAACCCGTAATAACTGATGCCTTTCGAAGAGCCTAACCAAACACCATTGTCATCGCTGATCAGGCAGTTGGGGCTAATATTGTCTTCAACAAGAGTGATTTCTTGAATAATAGAGCTGTCATCCGGGATTCGATATACGCCATAACTGCTCGCAAACCACTGCGCTCCATCCTTCGCTTTTTCAATATCGACGACTTTGCCAAACCGTTCGCTTGAACGACTAAAGCTAATTCGTTTATCAATGAACGAGTAGAAACCATGGTCTGTTCCTATATAGATGCGACCTAGCAAGCCGACATTGAGAGCGGTGATCTTCGCAGGCAAGAACTTGTAGACTAACCAGTCAGTGCCATAACTCGTCAGTTTCATGGTTTCGATAGATAACGAATAGAGGTTTTGCCCAGAGGTCATCCAGAGAACGTTATCAGCCTGAAGCGCAAAGTTTTCAACGTGCACTCCCTTAATCGGCCTTGGTAAATCAAGGGCTTCGGGTTGTAGCGTTTCCGTATTTAGACTGATGATGCCTTGTTCGGTCGCCAACCAAATGGAAGAGCCAAAGAGCTCAAAATCATTAACGGGATTAGAGTAAACACGAATTGGGTTCTCTTCACTTTCAGAATCAACTAAGTAGAGCCCCATTGAAGACGCGACCCAAGATAACTGGTCACTGACAGGCAGTACTTTATTGATCACCACACTACTCGAATGCATGCCCATTCCAGTTAGGGGGGTTCTCGAGAAGGTCTTACTGAATAGTGAGAAATATCGGATACCGTTGTTTGTCGCAATCCACATGCCACCAGCATGATCGTTTATCAACGAATATATTTTCTCACCCGGTAACGAGAAGTCTTGATTAGCGGCTTGTTCGAATCGAGTAATTTGTCCCGTAATAAAGTTGTAGCTAATAAGGCCGTGCTCTGTACCAATCCAATACTGATCCGAAGTTTCGGCCAGCGAGAGAACATGCGACCCTTTAACTATGGTCTCTTTATCTGGGTTCGCGAGATCTACAATCACAGCGCCATTTAAAGTACCGATCACCAACTCACGTCGAGCATTCGAAAAATAAACCGTCTCAATATGGTTTTTGTCGGATGCGGTGACATGGGTAAACTCTTGATTCTCTGAAAGGTAAACGCCAGAACTGGTCGCTAGCACCCACTTTGATAGCACCCACTCCGCGTCGTTAATCGTAATGTCACTGCTGTTATTGTATCGGTACAGTTTGAGTAGAGAGTAGGTGTTGAATTCTAAAGATTGAGTGTTGTAGGTATAGAAATTACTGCCGTCAGTAACCCAAATATAATCGCCCGATGCACCGATATTGGTTATTTCAGCGCCGGGACTTAGGCTAAACGCCAATTCGTTGCCAATTCCAGGGTTATGTCGATACACCTCGTTATCGAAAAATGTCCAAAACTCATCGTTCAGAAACGCGACTCTTTCCGAAGAAAATTGCAGTAAGCTACCCTTGCGAGGGAATAGAGTTCGGCCGTCGTAAAAGAGTACTTTTCCATGTACATCATGAACCCAGAGCCCGCCTCCGGCACCTAAGTACAAGTTTTTAGCCGCAAGGAAATTCCCTTGCGCTTGAACGGGCAAAGGATAAAAAACGGAGGGTGAGGTATTTACCGCTAGAACGCTAAATGAAATGCTCATTAAGATGAACATTTTGAAGATAATTCGATACAACTCTTAATCCTGAACAGCAACAACGCATGAAATTTTGGGCACCACAACGTCTTATCGTTGCTTAACCAAAAACTGAGTTTTTTTGTGCTTATTATTATCTTTCTATTTTAGCGGAAATTAGAAAAGGAGAAAGGAGGTTTGCTATTTGTTAGGAGGTTTTATCTTAGCGGTCACGAAAATGCCGCAAAAAGCGGCATGATTCATAAATTAACGAGAGCAAAGTAGAGTAAAGAATACTCGTTATGAATTACTTCCCGCTTAAGCAGCTTGTGTAGCTGTCTGTAAGTTGCTGAAGAAAATCGAAATAACTTCCACTCTTCACTTCAACTGTTGAACCGATAGGATCAAGCTGGCCTTGCTTAGCGTTACTTCCGCGAGTCACTGATTCAATCACAGCAGGGGTAAATTGAGGCTCTGAGAATACACATTGAACATTGTCGCGTACTAGCGTTTTCTTAATAGCGATCAGGCTTTTTGCACCCGGTTTACGCTCTGGGCTCACTGTGAAGTGACCTAAGTTATTCAGTTCAAACTCTTGCTCAAAGTAGCCATACGCATCGTGGAATACGTAGTAACCTTTGTCTTTCACTGGCGCAAGTTGTTCATGAATAGACTGCTGCTTTTCTTTCAAAGCAAGCAGGAAAGAATCTAGGTTTTCTTGATACGCCATTGCGTTATCAGGGTCAGATTCAATCAACTTTGCTGAGATATATTTTGCGGCTACTTCAACTTGGTCGATACCTAACCAAAAATGCGGGTCATGGCTACCATGATTATGTCCTTCATGAGAATCGTGGTCATCATGTCCGAACTCTCGCAAGTTAATTCCTGGAATCTCACTGATCTTGATAACGTTTTCTTTTGAACCAATCACCTTAGTCAAAAAGGCTTCTAGGTCAGAACCAAACCAGATAACCATATCGGCACTGTGAACTTTTTTGACATCAGATGGCTTAAGCGCATAATCGTGCGGCGAAGCATTGCTGTTCATTAGCACATCCGGTTCACTAACGCCCTGCGTTAATTCCGTCACAATCATTTGAATTGGTTTAAAGCTTGTTAGAATAGTATTGGCACTTGCGACACTTGGCGCTAAAAGCAAAGTAGCAAGTATAAAAGATGAACGTGACATAATCCCTCGATAATAGAAAAGTAGCTTAGGCTTGAGGTAAATGTTACATTATAACATTAGCGAATTGCAAATGAGTTCTATTCATGGATAACTTAATCCAACTAGATTCTGTGAGCGTCGAATTTGACGGTCGAAAAGTTCTAGACAACATCTCTCTAAATTTAGAGCGCGGCAGAATCACCACCCTAATTGGGCCAAACGGTGCAGGAAAGTCGACATTAGTAAAAGTGGTACTGGGTCTACAGACCAAATTTTCAGGCACAATAACAAAAGCTAAAAAACTGAAAATTGGCTATGTACCACAAAAATTAAAGCTCAATGACTCACTACCGCTCAACGTAGAGCGTTTTCTAAAGCTCACTGGCAAGTTCAGTCAGCAAGAAATCCTTGAAGCATTGAAGCTCGTTGGTGCTGAACATCTGCAGAAGAGTAACATGCACCAGCTATCCGGCGGTGAAAACCAACGTGTGCTCATTGCTCGTTCATTGCTAAGAAGACCAGACCTACTGGTTCTCGATGAACCAGCTCAAGGCGTCGACGTTCAAGGGCAAATTGACCTGTATGATTTGATTGACACCATTCGTCACCGCTTTGGTTGTGCCGTATTTATGGTTTCGCACGATCTGCATTTAGTGATGGCAAAAACAGACGATGTTATCTGTTTGCACCACCACATCTGTTGTTCAGGCGCACCTGCAGACATCAAACACCATCCTTCGTATATTGCGCTCTTTGGCACCGCGACCCAAGAGACACTAGCGTTTTATCATCACCAACACGAACATCACCATCATGACCTTGCAGGCCAACCAGTAACGGGCGGCGCACATGAATGTTCAAACCATAAACACGGACACCACTAATGCTTGAGTTTCTTCTTCCCTCTATTTTGGCGGGTTTGGGTATTGCGCTAATTGCAGGCCCACTAGGTTCATTCGTGGTGTGGCGCAAGATGGCTTACTTTGGTGACACGCTTGCTCACGCTTCTTTGATGGGCTTAGCACTTGGCTTTCTGTTCAACATTAATTTATATTTCGCGCTGCTGATTTGTTGTTTGATGCTAGCCGTGTTGCTAGTGACTTTACAAAAACAAAAGCTGGTCGCGACCGATACCCTACTCGGTATTTTGGCGCACAGTGCGCTATCACTTGGTTTGGTTGCTGTCAGTTTCTTAGATAACGTTCGTGTTGACCTAATGAGCTACCTATTTGGTGACTTGCTGGCAGTATCTCCAACGGATTTAGTGTTCATCTATGCGGGTGCTGCCGTGATTGGATTGGTGCTTGCTATCTTTTGGCGACCACTACTATCAACGACGGTTAACGAAGATCTCGCGGCGGTTGATGGCATCAACATTGATTTAATGCGTCTGATTCTGATGCTATTGGTCGGTATCGTGATTGCTGTCGGTATGAAGTTTGTTGGTGCGTTAATCATGACATCGCTACTGATCATCCCAGCAGCTACAGCAAGGAAATTCGCCAATACACCCGAGCAAATGGCCTTCCTCGCATCGGTTATTGGCTCTATCGCAGTCTTCGGAGGGCTAAGCTTGTCTTGGTTCTATGATACGCCTGCTGGCCCGTCTGTTGTTATCAGTGCAGCTGCGATGTTTATGTTATCTCAAATGGTTAGAAGCCGAGCTTAGCACTTAGCGGGACGATTTCGAATCTCGTATCTCGTATCTCG
>NZ_JBFRRH010000054.1:7054-67866 GCF_041472995.1 Vibrio sp. 10N.261.46.A3
CGTATCTCGTATCTCGTATCCCGAGAACATAAAAAAGGCTTGGTCAGTGACCAAGCCTTTTTAATATCGTTCAGTTAACTTCTATCTCAATCGATAAAAGCCAGCTGATTACCAACCCGTGATTTCACGTAGGCCTTTACCGATGTCAGCAAGAGACTTAACAGTCTTAACGCCTGCTGCTTCTAGTGCTGCGAACTTATCTTCAGCAGTACCTTTACCGCCAGAGATGATTGCGCCTGCGTGGCCCATACGCTTGCCCGGAGGAGCAGTAACACCAGCGATGTAAGATACAACTGGCTTAGTTACGTTTGCTTTGATGAACTCAGCAGCTTCTTCTTCCGCAGTACCACCGATTTCACCAATCATTACGATTGCTTCAGTTTCTGGGTCTTCTTGGAAAAGTTTTAGGATATCAATGAAGTTTGAACCTGGGATAGGGTCACCACCGATACCAACACATGTAGACTGACCAAAGCCTTCATCTGTTGTTTGCTTAACTGCTTCGTATGTCAGAGTACCTGAACGAGATACGATACCTACTTTACCCTTCTTGTGGATATGACCAGGCATGATACCAATCTTACACTCGTCTGGAGTGATAAGACCTGGACAGTTAGGACCGATCATGCGAACGCCAGTTTCTTCTAGCTTCACTTTAACGTCGATCATATCTGTTGTAGGGATACCTTCAGTGATCGTTACGATCAGTTCGATACCTGCATCAATCGCTTCTAGGATTGCATCTTTACAGAAAGGAGCTGGTACGTAGATAACTGTTGCTGTTGCGCCAGTTACTTCTACCGCTTCACGTACTGTGTTGAATACTGGAAGGCCTAGGTGAGTTTGACCACCTTTACCAGGTGAAACACCACCAACCATTTGCGTACCGTATGCGATAGCTTGGTCTGAGTGGAATGTACCTTGACCGCCAGTGAAACCCTGACAGATTACTTTAGTGTCTTTGTTAATTAATACAGACATTATTTAGCCTCCGCAGCAGCAACAACTTTCTGAGCAGCATCTGTTAGAGATTCAGCTGCAATGATATCAACATCAGAATTAGCAAGTACTTCGCGACCTAGGTCTGCGTTTGTACCTTCTAGACGAACAACTACAGGAACTGTTACGCCGACTTCTTTAACTGCACCGATAATACCTTCAGCGATCATGTCACAACGAACGATGCCACCGAAAATGTTTACGAGTACTGCTTTAACATTGTCATCAGAAAGGATGATCTTGAATGCTTCAGCTACACGCTCTTTTGTCGCGCCGCCGCCTACATCAAGGAAGTTTGCTGGCTTGCCGCCGTGTAGGTTTACGATATCCATCGTACCCATAGCAAGGCCTGCACCGTTAACCATACAGCCAACGTTACCATCTAGTGCTACGTAGTTCAGTTCCCACTGTGCTGCGTGAGCTTCGCGCTCGTCTTCTTGTGAAGGATCGTGCATTTCACGAAGTTTTGGCTGACGGTACATTGCGTTTGAGTCAATGTTGATCTTGCCGTCAAGACAAAGCAGGTTGCCTTCGCCAGTAATTACAAGCGGGTTGATTTCTAGTAGAGCTAGGTCGTACTGAGAGAACATTTGGCCAAGACCCATGAAGATCTTAACGAACTGTTTGATTTGATCGCCAACTAGACCAAGTTTGAACGCCAGTTCACGGCCTTGGTAAGCTTGAGGGCCCACTAGAGGATCGATCGCTGATTGGTGAATCAACTCTGGAGTTTCTTCAGCGATTTTCTCAATGTCCACACCGCCTTCAGTTGACGCCATGAATACAATTTTACGCGTTGCACGGTCAACAACAGCACCTAGGTAAAGTTCATTAGCAATGTTTGATGCTTCTTCAACTAGGATCTTTGTTACAGGCTGACCATTAGCGTCTGTTTGGTAAGTCACTAGGTTTTTACCTAGCCACTTTTGTGCAAACTCTTTAACGCCTTCTTTGGTGTCATGTAGCTCTACACCGCCCGCTTTACCGCGACCACCAGCGTGTACTTGACACTTAACGACTTTCTTGGCTGTACTGATACGACCTGCAGCTTCGAAAGCTTCTTGTGCAGTATCACATGCGAAACCTTCTGGTACAGGCAAACCGAATTCTGCAAACAGCTGTTTGGCTTGGTATTCATGCAAATTCATTTTGATATTCCGTTTATTTTCCCTTAAGGGATTATTATTTCCATAACGACACAGTTTCCTGTGTTACGTCTGTAGGGTCTTCTCAAATCAACTGCTGTCCATTTTCTAATGGCTTTACAGTTCAATTGAAGGCCAGACGTTGAGCAGCCTAGCCTTTGAAACTTTTTACGTCTAGCTAACGGGGTTAACTAGACGTTTTAGCGATACTAAACGTCTAATAGCAGACGTGCAGGATCTTCTAGAAGCTCTTTGATGGTCACTAGGAAGCCAACTGATTCACGGCCATCGATTAGACGGTGGTCGTAAGAAAGCGCTAGGTACATCATTGGTAGAATCTCTACCTTGCCATCAACAGCCATTGGACGGTCTTGGATTTTGTGCATACCCAAAATTGCCGCTTGAGGCGGGTTGATGATTGGCGTAGACATTAGAGAACCAAATACACCACCGTTTGTGATAGTGAAGTTACCGCCCATCAGTTCATCAACAGTTAGCTTGCCGTCACGGCCTTTGATTGCTAGTTCTTTGATGCCTTTTTCGATATCAGCGAAACCTAGTGTGTCACAGTCTTTCAGTACTGGAGTCACTAGACCACGTGGCGTAGATACCGCCATGCTGATGTCGAAGTAGTTGTGGTAAACGATATCTGTACCATCGATAGAAGCGTTAACTTCAGGGAAACGCTTCAGTGCTTCTGTTACTGCTTTCACGTAGAAAGACATGAAACCAAGACGCGTATCGTGACGCTTCTCGAATTGGTCTTTGTACTGCTTACGAAGGTCCATGATTGGCTTCATGTTCACTTCGTTGAAAGTAGTCAGCATTGCTGTGCTGTTTTTCGCTTCTAGAAGACGGTTTGCAACTGTCTTACGTAGGCGAGTCATAGGCACGCGTTTTTGGCTGCGAGCCGCTGCTGGCGCTTCAACTGCTGGTGCAGATGCTGCTGCCGGAGCCGCTTTCGCTGCTGCTAGATGTGCGTCGATGTCTTCACGAGTAATACGACCACCAACACCAGTGCCTTTAACGTCAGCTGGTTGTAGGTTGTGCTCAGCAAGCAGGCGACGAACAGCTGGGCTTAGTGCGTCGTTGTTCTCTTCTGTTAGCGCCGCTTTATGGCGCTTGTCAGGAGATGCTTCTGTATCTTCAGTGGTGTCTTTCGTTGGTTCACCAGCGACAGCACCCGGCTTGATTTTAGCCAGAAGCTGCTTAGAAAGTACCGTAGCACCCTCTTCTTCGATGATAGCTTCCAGAACACCCGCTTCAGGAGCCGGTACTTCTAGAACTACTTTATCTGTTTCGATATCTACAATGACTTCATCACGTGCAACCGCTTCGCCCGGTTTTTTGTGCCAAGTAGCAACTGTTGCATCAGCCACAGATTCAGGTAAATCTGGAACCAGAATTTCAATTGTCATGTGCGTATTTTCCTTTTACTTCTAGTTCTTAAGTAGGGTCAAAGCGTCGTCAACTAACGCTTTTTGTTGTTTCAAGTGTACCGACATATAGCCAACAGCTGGTGATGCTGATGCAGGACGACCTGCGTATTGAATATCAGCACCTACTGGGATAGCAGCTCGGAAATTATGTTGGCTACTGTACCAAGCACCTTGGTTTTGTGGCTCTTCTTGACACCAAACGTAATCGACTACATTTGTGTATTGTGCGATGGCAGCTCTCACGTCTTCATAAGGGAACGGGTAAAGTTGCTCAATACGTACAATAGCGACATCGTCTTGCTCGTTCTTACGTCTTTGGTCAAGCAGGTCAAAGTAAACCTTACCTGAACAGAACACGACGCGTTTTACGTTCTCAGGAGCCAGGTCATCAATTTCTGCGATAGCTGGTTGGAACGTGCCTTCTGCCAAATCTTCAAGAGAAGAAGTACACAGAGGGTGACGAAGCAATGACTTAGGTGACATTACAATCAGTGGACGACGCATTGGTCGAACAACCTGACGGCGAATCATGTGGTAAACCTGTGCTGGTGTTGAAGGAACAACAACCTGCATGTTTTGTTCAGCACATAACTGAAGGTAACGCTCAAGACGTGCAGAAGAGTGCTCTGGGCCTTGGCCTTCATAACCGTGAGGAAGCAGCATAGTTAGACCACATAGACGTGCCCACTTTTGCTCACCTGATGAAATGAATTGGTCGATAACAACTTGTGCACCGTTTGCGAAGTCACCAAATTGTGCTTCCCAAAGGGTTAGACCGCTTGGCTCTGCTGTTGCATAACCATACTCAAATGCGAGTACCGCTTCTTCAGATAACACCGAGTCAAACACTTGGAATGGCCCTTGTTTATCATGAATGTTCGCAAGAGGAACATACGTGCTTGCATCTGATTGATTGTGCAGTACTGAGTGACGGTGGAAGAACGTACCACGACCTGAATCTTGGCCTGAGATACGAATACGCTTACCGTCGTCAACAAGTGTTGCGTAAGCCAGAGTTTCAGCCATACCCCAATCGACTTGTTTCTCACCATTCACCATGGCAGTACGATCGTTGTACAGTTTATTTACTCGGCTTTGCAGCTTGTGGCTGTCTGGGTATTGGCAAAGTTTGGTACCAAGCTCTTTCAGGCGCTCGATATCAATCTTGTTATCCCATTCGATGTTCCAGTCGTGACCTAGGTAAGGAGACCAGTCTACTGAGTGAAGTGCCATTGGACGCCACTCTTTAACCACAACTTCACCGTGATCAAGTGCATCACGATATTCGTTAACTAGCTGAGTTGCTGTATCAATACCAAACTCACCGCGCTCCATTAGCACGTCAGCGTAAAGCTTACGTGGTGTTGGGTGCTTCTTGATTTTTTGGTACATCAAAGGCTGTGTTGCATTCGGCTCATCGGCTTCATTGTGACCGTGGCGACGGTAACAAACCAAATCAATAACAACATCACGCTTAAACGTATTACGGTAATCCAATGCAAGACGCGCAACGAACGCAACCGCTTCTGGATCATCAGAGTTAACGTGGAAAATCGGAGCCTGAACCATCTTCGCGATATCGGTACAGTACATCGTAGAGCGTGTATCGCGAGGGTTAGACGTTGTAAAACCAACTTGGTTGTTTACAACGATACGAACCGTACCACCAACACAGAAACCACGCGCTTGAGACATGTTAAACGTCTCTTGTACTACACCCTGACCAGCGATAGCTGAGTCACCATGGATAGTAATTGGAAGTACACGGCTACCATCATTATCACCAAGGCGATCTTGACGTGCACGTACTGAACCGATAACTACCGGGTTTACGATTTCTAAGTGAGATGGGTTAAATGCTAGTGCTAAGTGAACGTTGCCGCCTGGCGTTGCGAAGTCCGCAGAGAAGCCTTGGTGGTATTTCACATCACCAGTACCCCACGTGTCATCGTGCTTGCCCGCAAACTCGTCAAACAGGTCTTGTGGCTTTTTACCAAGCACGTTGACCAACATGTTTAGACGACCACGGTGAGCCATACCAACAACAACTTCACGCATGCCTTGTCCGCCAGCATGACGAATAATTTCTTTCGTCATTGGGATAAGAGCATCACCACCTTCCAACGAGAAGCGTTTTGCGCCTGGGAATTTTGCACCAAGATAGCGCTCAAGACCTTCAGCAGCAGTTAGCTCTTCTAGGAAAGCTTGCTTTTCTTCTTTATTGAAAGAGGGTTGACCAGATACAGACTCTAAACGTTGTTGGATCCAACGCTTTTGCTCTGTATTTGTCATGTGCATGTATTCAGCACCAATAGAGCCACAATACGTTTGCTTTAGAGATTTGTAGAGATCTTTAAGCACCATCGTCTCTTGGCCAATGGCGTAAGAGCCGACGTTAAACGTCTCATTGAGGTCATCTTCGGTAAGAGTGTGGAAAGAAGGGTCCAGTTCATCAACTGTCGCTCTTTTCCATAAACCTAGGGGGTCTAGATTTGCTGCTTGATGCCCTCGGAATCGATAGGCATTAATAAGTTGCAGAACCTTTACTTGTTTCGCATCGACATCTGGATCACTAACTTGGACACTGTAATGCTTTGTTTCTTGAGCGAGTCGACGGAAGTATTCACGAACACGAGAGTGTGGTTGTTCCACTGTCTCTGAAGCTTGCACAGGCAGTTCTTCAAAAACACTTCTCCATTCGTCACTTACCGAATCTGGGTCACTTAGATACAGTTCATAGAGTTCTTCTACGTACGTTGCATTGGCGCCAGCCAAGTGTGAAGACTCGAGCCATGCCTTCATCACGCCGTTGTGCATATTTTCCCTTAACCAGTAGTTTTCACGTTTGCTGCGGTCTATGCCGAGCTATTAAAAGGCCGCCCCAAAACTTCTAGGGCGGCAATTTTTATATAACTTAAACCGAACGATTCACTAGCATGGTCTTGATGTGACCAATCGCTTTCGTCGGATTTAATCCCTTAGGACAAACACTTACACAATTCATGATGCCATGGCAACGAAAAACGCTAAATGCATCATCAAGATCGGACAAACGTTCGTCTGTCGCTGTATCTCGGCTATCAATTAGCCAACGGTACGCTGCAAGCAGGCCTGCTGGTCCGATGAATTTGTCAGGGTTCCACCAGAACGATGGGCATGACGTTGTACAACATGCACACATGATACATTCGTACAATCCATCTAAATGAGCACGCTCATCAGGGCTTTGTAAGTTTTCGCGTGCCGGTGGCACATTGCCATCAGACACTAAGAATGGCTTCACTTTTTCGTAGTTATCGTAGAACTGAGTCATGTCTACAATCAGGTCACGAACAACGGGTAAGCCAGGCAGTGGGCGAATCACAATCTTGTCTTGGCCAGAAAGCGCAGACAATGGCGTGATACACGCTAGGCCATTCTTACCGTTCATGTTCAAACCATCCGAGCCACATACACCTTCACGGCATGAGCGACGGAATGAGATTGTTGGATCTTGCTCTTTCAACAGAATAAGCGCGTCCAAAAGCATCATGTCTGAACCTTCATCCACTTCTAGAGTGTATTCCTTCATGTAAGGCTTCTGGTCGACATCTGGATTGTAACGGTATAAAGAGAAATTCAGTTTCATGGTCATATCTCCTTAGTACGTACGTGCTTTTGGTGGGAACGCTTCACGATGGATAGGTTCCATGTTTACACCACGTTTAGTCATGCTCTCTGACTCTGGGTTGTAAAGTGAGTGGCATAGCCATTGCTCATCATCACGGTCAGGGAAATCGAATCGAGCGTGTGCGCCACGGCTCTCTGTACGGAAGTTTGCAGCAACAGCCGTTGCGAATGCCGTTTCCATCAAGTTTTCAAGCTCTAGACACTCAATACGCTGAGTGTTGAACTCTGTAGACTTATCAGATAGGTGTGCATTCTTCAGACGCTCGCGAATCGCTTTAAGCTCTTCTAGGCCTTCAGCCATTGCTTTACCTTCACGGAATACCGAGAAGTTATTCTGCATACATTGCTGAAGATCTTTACGAATTTGCGCTGGATCTTCGCCATTTGTACTGTTTTCCCAACGGTTGTAACGCTCTAGTGAACGTTCAATGTCAGCTTCAGTTGCAGGTTTCGCTTCGTCTTGCTTCTTCAGTGTCTCACCTAGGTGTAGACCTGTCGCACGACCAAATACCACTAAATCAAGTAGTGAGTTACCACCTAGACGGTTAGCACCATGTACTGATACTGATGCGATTTCACCACAAGCAAATAGACCTTGGATTTCAACATCGCTGCCGTCTTCAGTTTGCTTAATAGCTTGACCAGAAACTTGTGTTGGCACACCACCCATCATGTAGTGACATGTCGGGATTACTGGGATTGGCTCTTTCACTGGATCAACGTGAGCAAAGGTACGAGAAAGTTCACATACACCAGGAAGACGAGATTCAAGTGTCTCTTTACCTAGGTGATCAAGCTTAAGCTTGATGTGTGGACCCCAAGGGCCATCGCAACCGCGACCTTCGCGAATTTCAACCATCATTGAACGAGCAACAACATCACGACCCGCTAAGTCTTTAGCGTTTGGTGCGTAACGTTCCATGAAGCGTTCACCGTCTTTATTGAGAAGGTAACCACCTTCACCGCGACAACCTTCCGTTACCAATACACCTGCACCAGCGATACCCGTTGGGTGGAACTGCCACATTTCGATGTCTTGCATAGGAACGCCAGCACGAATCGCCATACCAACACCGTCACCAGTATTAATGTGAGCATTGGTTGTTGATGCGTAGATACGACCAGCACCACCGGTAGCAAGGATTGTTGCCTTCGCTTTGAAGTAGCAAACCTCACCGGTTTCCATACAAAGCGCAGTAGTACCTAAGATTGCACCATCTTCGTTCTTAACAAGATCCAGTGCATACCACTCAGAGAAAACGGTCGTTTTGTGTTTAATGTTTTGTTGGTAAAGCGTGTGAAGCAGAGCGTGACCAGTACGGTCGGCTGCAGCTGCGGTACGAGCCGCTTGCTCACCACCAAAGTTTTTAGATTGACCACCGAAAGGACGCTGGTAAATAGTACCGTTCTCAAAACGAGAGAAAGGTAGGCCCATTTTTTCAAGTTCGATTACCGACTCAGGACCGTTTTTACACATGTATTCGATAGCGTCTTGGTCACCGATGTAATCAGAACCTTTTACTGTGTCATACATGTGTTGTTCCCAATGGTCTTCATGCGCGTTACCAAGAGCAACAGTGATGCCGCCTTGCGCTGAAACCGTATGAGAACGAGTAGGGAAAACTTTAGAAAGCAATGCACAAGAAAGGCCTTGCTCAGAAATTTGCAGTGCGGCACGCATACCTGCACCACCAGCGCCGATCACTACGGCATCAAACTCACGAACAGGAATAGTCACTTACGCACCCCACAAAATAAACAGACCAGAGAAGAAATATCCAAGAAGAACTGCAACAACACCGACTTGAAGACCAACACGCAGTTTTGCGCATTTGATGTAGTCAGTTAGTACTTGCCATAGGCCGATCCACGCGTGAACCAAAACAGAAGTAAGCGCTAACATGGTGAAGACTTTAGTGAAGGTTCCACCAAAGAATTGCGTCCAAGATGCGTAAGAGATATCACCAGAGAAAGCACAGAAGCTGACTAGGTAGATAGTGTAAAGCGTCATAATGATGGCAGTTGCACGAATCAATAGATAATCGTGGACACCATTACGACCAAAAGTAGAAACGTTGTTTACCATACTAAGATCCCCGCTAGTAGAGACAATACCGCTGTTGCTGCGAATGCAACCTTAGCGCTCTTAGCGCCAGATTCCAGCTCTTCAAAGTGACCAAGGTCCATAAGAAGGTGACGAATACCACCAGCAATGTGGTAAGCCAAAGCGGTTAAAATGCCCCACAGAATAAACTTCACGAAGAAACCATCGACAATGTCGCTAGCTTCGGCAAAGCCTACTGGGGATGAGAGGGAAATGGATAGTAACCAAAGCAAAATTCCAATCGCGACAAAAGTTATCACCCCAGACACACGGTGTAGGATGGAAGCTATTGCTGTGATTGGAAAGTGGATGGTCTGTAAATCTAAATTAACAGGTCTTGTCTTTCTTTCTTTCACGGGCTTGCTCACTCAGCTCCATTGAGCATTATGGTCATTAAATAACCTTATGATATTGTTATGGACAAAATTTGATTGCAAACCTTCAAAATTTAACATTAACTTAACAAATAACTGAAGTTGAGCCTTAGATAATTGTAAAATAATTGTTAACTGCTCGATTAAGAAAGACACCTCACATTTCTTCTTAGCCTTGCATTTATAAGGTTTTAACCAAACTTTTCAGCGCCACTATACGGCTGGCAACATTCTAATACAATTGATGTAACAAATAATGCTACACAGACCAGATTTTTAACGAATTTAATGTAAAAAACACTAACAAGTGCACACAAAGCTTCAGAAAAATTGACTTTCCCACGTAAGACCAGTAAAAAAATGGCACATAAACATCCTGGACAGATTAAATAATAAACAAAGGAGATTGTTATGGCGGATAAGAAAGCTACCCTTCACATTGAAGGTCAAGCGCCAATCGAGCTGCCGATTACAGAAGGTGTACTTGGTACTCCAGTGATCGATGTTCGTACACTAGGTTCTAATGGTTTTTTCACTTTTGACCCTGGTTTTCTTGCCACTGCATCCTGTGAGTCTCAAATCACTTTTATTGACGGTGGAAAAGGCATTCTTTTACATCGTGGTTATCCAATTGATCAACTTGCCAATAACGCTGATTATTTAGAAGTATGTTACATACTTCTTTACGGTGAAGCCCCATCTCGAACTGAGTACGAAAAGTTCAAGACTACCGTGACACGTCACACTATGGTGCATGAGCAAATCGCTAGTTTCTTCCACGGCTTCCGTCGTGACGCTCACCCTATGGCTGTAATGTGTGGTGTTGTAGGCGCTCTAGCGGCGTTCTACCACGACTCACTTGATGTCAACAACGATACACACCGTGAAATTGCGGCATACCGCCTGATTTCAAAAATGCCAACACTGGCTGCAATGTGTTACAAATATTCAATCGGTCAGCCGTTTATCTACCCACGTAACGACCTAGGCTACGCAGAAAACTTCTTACACATGATGTTTGCAAACCCATGTGAAGAGTATGAAGTGAACCCTATCGTTGCTCGTGCAATGGATAAAATCTTTACTCTACATGCTGACCACGAACAGAACGCTTCTACGTCTACAGTGCGTCTTGCTGGTTCATCTGGTGCTAACCCGTTTGCGTGTATCGCAGCAGGTATCGCATCACTTTGGGGCCCAGCTCACGGCGGTGCAAACGAAGCTTGTCTGCGCATGCTTGAAGAGATCGGTAGCGTAGATAACATTGAAGAATACGTTGCGAAAGCAAAAGACAAAGATGACCCATTCCGTTTGATGGGCTTCGGTCACCGTGTTTACAAGAACTACGATCCACGTGCAACAGTAATGCGCGAAGCGTGTCACGAAGTACTTAAAGAGCTAAACATCCAAGATCCACTACTAGACGTAGCGATGGAACTTGAGCGTATCGCTCTTTCTGATGAGTACTTTGTTTCTAAGAAACTATACCCGAACGTAGATTTCTACTCAGGTATCATTCTCAAAGCAATCGGTATTCCAGTATCTATGTTTACTGTAATCTTCGCGATGTCTCGTACCATCGGTTGGATTGCGCACTGGAACGAAATGCACAGCGATCCGACGAACCGTATCGGTCGTCCTCGTCAGCTGTATACTGGTGAAGAACAACGTGACTTTAAAGCACTTCACGAACGTGAATAGTTGCTATAAATCATAATGTTAAAAGGGGTTGATGTGAGAACATCAACCCCTTTTCTTTTATATGCCCTTAACTCCGTCATCCTCAAGAGTGAGGGACGAGCGAGTTGGGGATCTCATTAATTGTATCGACAAGCTTTCAGAGATTCCCTACTCCTTCCTCCGTCAGTCTAGGGAATGACAGTACTTATAGAGCGAAACAATGTCGTCATCCTCAAGAGCGAGGAACGAGCGAGTTGGGGATCTCATTAATTGTATCGACAAGCTTTCAGAGATTCCCTACTCCTTACTTCGTCAGTCTAGGAAATGACGAATTACTTATGAACTCTCTAAGTAGAGTCCATTAGAGTTCTAATTAGCCCGCCTAATCGAAGGATACAAATTTATAGTTACTCGTCATCCTCAAGAACGAGGGACGAGTGACTTGGGGATCTCATTTAATTTATAGAGAACCTTAAGAGATTCCCTACTCCCTCCTTCGTCAGTCTAGGGAATGACGAATACTATTTACTCGTATCCCTCATCTCGCAACTTCTCTTATACCGGATTATCGATATCAATAAACTCAACATCCAAGCCATGCTCTTTCGCTAACCATTCACCTAGCGCTTTTACACCGTAGCGCTCAGTCGCATGGTGGCCAGCAGCAAAATAATGAATGTCTTGCTCGCGTGCTGAGTAAGTAGTGCGCTCTGAAATTTCACCAGAGATAAAAGCATCAATACCTTGAGAAGCCGCTAGCTCAATGTAGTCTTGACCACCACCAGTACACCAACCGACGGTCGTAATCATTTTGTCTTGGTTTTCTGGAGCGATATGCAGCGGTTTACGATTTAGAACTTGATCGATTTTTGCTGCAAATTCAGTACCTGTCATTGGTGTTTTTAATTTACCAAACATAGCAACCGATTGTGGGTGCCCTTCCAAATCGCCTTCGACTTCTATCTCAAGTAACTCCGCCAATTTTGCGTTGTTGCCAAGTTCAGGGTGGATATCAAGCGGCAAGTGATAACCTAAAAGGTTGATGTCATTTTTAATCAGGGTACGAATGCGCTTACCCTTCATGCCACGAATCGCTTCTGACTCGCCTTTCCAGAAAAAGCCATGATGGACTAACAAAGCGTCGGCGTTTAGTTCTACCGCTTTATCAATCAAGGCTTGAGAAGCTGTCACACCAGTAACGATGCGCTTAACTTCTGCTGCACCTTCAACTTGAAGACCATTAGGACAGTAATCTTTAATCTGCTGTGGCTGCAGTTTTTCGTTAAGTAGCTTTTCTAATTGTAAGTTATTCATTTTTCTTTCCAGCTTACCTTTATAATAACGTCGTTATATCAATTTACGGGTAGAATGTCGAAAGCCCCACGATGAGTTTATGAGGAAGAGATGACAGCACTGCAACGTTTTTACCAATGGGTTATCAACTCACCGCCATTACTAGAAATCAAGCCACCGATTTCGGATCTCAGTGCATTCTCTAGCCACTATGCCATCGACTCATCACATACTTATGATGGTAATCCTAGATTAGGCTTCCTCTACCAGCATCTATGTGAACAAGTGATCACTGCCTCACCGAATTACTCGATAAAGCACGACGAGATTCAGATCAATGTGGAAGGCAGAACTCTTGGTGCAATCGACTTTATTCTTGAAGAAGAAAGCAGCCAAAAGCTGGAACATTGGGAAGTGGCGATTAAATTTTATCTACTCCATGAACAAACATGGTTTGGCCCCAACTCTCACGACCAATTAGATAAGAAACTCGACAGGATGCTCAGCCACCAACTCGAAATGTCCTCTTCTGCCGCCTTTGTTGAGCAATATCCAGAAATCGATGTCGACTCAAAGCACTTACTGATGCAAGGCCGTCTATACACCAACCCATTCTTAGAGCAAAACGTACCGACAAAATGCTTGGGCTATGACATCAACTCGAGCCAAGTTAACGGCTTTTGGTGCTATCAAGACCAAGCTCATCTAATCACTGAAGCGCTCTACCCTCTCACCAAAGAGCAATGGGCAGCTGGTACGGATAATTTCACCTGTGAACCTATCACCGAGTTCGGTGATCGCTTCGTCCATGGGCAAACAAAGTCGGGGCAATTCTGGTTTGTGATGCCGCAAAGCTGGCCACACGGTTAGTCGTCTGAGCTAACTCAGTTACCTTTCCCAATTATACGAAACCAACACAAATAAAAAGGGTTGATGCTTTCACATCAACCCTTCTTCTATTTACGTAGCAACTCTAGTAATCGAGATTCGATTATAGGCCAGCGGCTGCAAATACTTGGTTAACAATCTCTTGAGCTTCTGCTTCGATTGCTTTCAGGTGCTCTTCACCCTTAAAGCTTTCACAGTAGATCTTGTAGATGTCTTCAGTGCCTGATGGACGAGCAGCAAACCAGCCGTTCTCAGTTGTCACTTTCAAGCCACCAATCGCAGCACCGTTACCTGGAGCGTGTGTTAAGCGTGCAGTAATTGCATCACCAGCCAGCGTCTCAGCAGAAACCATCTCTGGAGATAGTTTCTTCAGTACGTCTTTTTGTGCGCCATTTGCTACCGCTTGAATACGGTTGTACTTAGATTCACCGTGTTTAGCGGCAAGCTCTTCGTAGTATTCTTGTGGGTTCTTACCCGTCACAGCAGTGATCTCAGCCGCAAGTAGGCAAAGAATCAGGCCATCTTTATCTGTTGACCAAGGCGTACCGTCTTTACGTAGGAAAGAAGCACCTGCACTCTCTTCACCACCAAAACCAAACTGGCCGTTGTATAGACCATCAACGAACCACTTGAAACCAACTGGCACTTCGCAAAGCTCACGACCTAAGTCAGCAACTACGCGATCGATTAATGCACTTGATACCAGTGTCTTACCAACAGCAACGTCTTTACCCCAACCTTCACGGTTACGGTATAGGTAATCAATACAAACCGCTAAGAAGTGGTTTGGATTCATCAAGCCCTTAGGTGTAACGATACCGTGGCGATCGTAATCTGGGTCGTTACCAAACGCTAGAGCGTACTCGTCTTTAAGCGCCAGTAAGCCTGCCATTGCGTATGGAGAAGAACAGTCCATACGAACCACGCCATCTTTATCTAGAGACATGAATTGGAATGAAGGGTCAACCGCTTCACTTACCAGAGTAAGATCTAGATTGTACGCTTTGCCAATTTGACGCCAGTAATCAATACCACTGCCACCCAGTGGATCAACACCAATCTTTATGTTTGCTTTCTGGATCGCTTCCATATCCACGACGTTAACCAAATCAGCGACGTATGGCGCCACTAGGTCAACTTCTTTTACTAGCTCAGACTGTTTAGCCTGTGCGATAGGCGTACGCTTAACACCTTGCATTCGCTCAGCAATGATCACGTTCGCACGGTCTTCAATCGCTTGAGTCAGTTCAGCTTCAGCCGGGCCACCGTGTGTCGGGTTGTATTTAATACCGCCGTCTTGAGGTGGGTTATGCGAAGGCGTGATAACGATGCCGTCGGCTTTTTTGTCATTCACTAGGTTGTGCGTGAGAATCGCGTGCGAGATACCCGGTGTTGGAGTAAAGCCATTGTTTTCTTGAATAATAACTTCAACACCGTTCGCTACAAGCACTTCGATAACCGTAGAAAACGCAGGTTCAGATAGAGCGTGAGTATCTTTACCTAAGAAAAGAGGGCCAGTTGTACCTTGCTCGGCACGAACTTCAGCAACCGCTTGTGCAATTGCTAGAATGTGGTTTTCGTTAAATGTTGATTTGTCTGCTGTACCGCGGTGACCGGAAGTACCGAAAAGTACTTTATGATCTGGGTTCGTAGCATCCGGTTGCTGTAAGAAATAGTTAGCAACTAAAGCCGGGATATTATGAAGATCTTCCTGCTGAGCTTTCTGCCCAGCACGAGGGTGCATAGCCATTTTCGACATCCTTATATATAAAATTTAAAAACAAAAAAACCTCATAATATCTTCTTATCCATGGATATTATGAGGTTTAAATCAGATTTCGTTAAATTGAACCTGTTACTTTTTCTATCAATTCTGCTTGGAAACTCATGCGGCTCATAAGCTGCTCAACCATCTGTCTTTTTCGGCTTGTATTGTTATTAGTAATAACCCAAAAAGGACTTTGTGGAATAGCTTTAGGCTTAGTCGTGTTGCCGTTTGCTAGCAACGTCGCTTCGTTATCTGCAAAGTAAACGCGCTTACGGCCTTTTACTTGAGTTGCTTCTGAAAAGCTTAAAGGGTCGATTTTATGCAGTGTTGATAACACAAGCATGAAACGATCAATGGCTTTCTTTAGTGATGCAAACTCATCTGATATTAGTAGTGAGCGCATTTCTTTAACGCCATCGAACTTCTCTGGAGTAAAGCCTACCTCTTTGCTAACAACGATACCTTTTGGCTCAACGATCTCTTCGATCGGAGCCATGCCTTGGCTATCAACCTGTAACAAGCGGCGCAGAATATCTGAAGCGCTTTCGCCAATACGTTCTGTCTGACCCGCAATAAAACGGTATAGGTCCTCATCAACCTCAATTGTTTTCATTCGCTTTTCACAATCTCAATGTTTAAACTCTGGGGGATTATAGCGAGATCCGCGCGGATACTCTACGTCAAACCCACCATGAATAAGATAAAAATGTCAGTACAGCTCAACTATAAAATTGAAGGTGAGGGTCACACCATTGTTTTGATCCATGGATTATTCGGTAATCTGGACAACCTTGGCTTGCTCGCTAGGGATCTAAAAGCCGATCATCAGGTACTTAGTATCGATCTACGCAACCACGGTCAATCCTTCCATAGTGACACTCATAACTATCAAGCGATGGCACAAGACGTGGCTCAACTGCTGCATGATCTTAAGTTAGAAGACGTCACTGTGATTGGTCACTCGATGGGTGGCAAAGTAGCGATGGCACTGACACAGCATCTTGCACTGCATAAATTGATTGTCTTGGATATGGCGCCAGTCGCGTACACTCAAAGTCGCCACGACAATGTATTCGCAGGCCTGCGAGCCGTGATAGAAGAAAAACCGACTTCACGCTCAGACGCACTCAAGGTTCTCGCAAAACATATCGAGATCGATGGCGTTCGCCAGTTTTTAACCAAATCTTTGTTCAAAACAGAGCAAGGCATCATGGAATGGCGCTTCAATGTTGCTTCGTTATTGAGCAACTACCCACACATTATTGGTTGGGAACCGATCGAGAAAACCTCGGTCAAAACCTTACTCATAAAAGGTGGGGATTCTGATTACCTCACCGCAGAACATCAAGCAGCCGTTCAGCAGCAATTTTCTAACGCCAAAGCGCATGTCATTGCCAACACGGGTCACTGGCTGCATGCTGAAAAACCAGCAGAAGTACTTAGAGCAATTAGAAAATTCATCGCTTAACTGCGCTTTTTCGTGCAGATAAATGAGAGCTGTGTAATTACTGCAGATTAACTTTATCTCACAACAGTGATATAGTGCGCCCAAGCAAAATTGGTATATAAGGTTCCCATGCTTTACGACTACATGAACATCATCGAATCTGTTGGTTTAGATCTCCTGTTTGCCGCGATTTTCTTTTTAATCGGTATGGCAATTAAGGACGTTCTCAAACAGGGAAATGTTCCTCCATTTGGTCGTCGCATCGTATGGTTAGTACTTTTCCTTGGCTGTGCGGGTTTTATCGCCAAAGGGATAATCCAACTAAGCTGGGAAGGAACTGGGATCTAACGATTCTCTTCCGAACTTTATTACACCGACAACAGACAAAATGAAAGGTAATGATTCTATGGCAAGTGTAGGTCTCTTCTTTGGTAGCGATACAGGTAACACTGAAGCTGTTGCTAAGATGATTCAAAAGCAATTGAGCAAACAGCTCGTTCACGTTCAAGACATTGCAAAAAGCAGCAAAGAAGATATCGATAACTTCGATCTACTGCTGCTTGGTATCCCTACGTGGTACTACGGCGAAGCACAATGTGATTGGGATGACTTTTTCCCAGAGCTAGAAGCTATTGATTTCTCAACTAAGCTTGTTGCTATCTTTGGTTGTGGCGACCAAGAAGATTACGCAGAATACTTCTGTGATGCTATGGGTACTATCCGTGACATCGTTGAAGCGAAAGGCGGTACTATCCTAGGTCACACATCAACTGAAGGCTACGAATTCGAAGCATCGAAAGGTTTAGTTGAAGGCAATGACAGCCAATTCGTTGGTCTATGTATCGATGAAGACCGTCAACCTGAGCTAACTGATGAGCGCGTATCTAACTGGGTTAAACAAATCCACGAAGAGATGTGCCTAGCAGAGCTAGAAGACTAATTCTCTAGTGGTTGTTAATTGTTACAATTAATAACCATTATGTAGATATGAAAAAACCTCCTTATAGGAGGTTTTTTGCTATTTAAAATCTATTAATTAGCACTCAGCTTCTAATGCTTCATCGTCATCTCTAAATTGCGGCTTCTTCCTTACATAGAGGGTGCGTTGAATTTCTGAAACCACATTACCCTGCTTATCTTTCACGTGAATAATAAATTCGGGGAAACACTTTTCACCAAGTTGCGTCTGACGATAGATATCGTCAAGCTGCCCTTGGCTTATCTCAAAATCTGCATACAAGTCCGATTGCCCCGGCTTGATGAAGTTAATGCTCGCTTCTTTATCCCAAACATAATATCGCTCACCTAAAATTCCCATTAACATCAATGAGTAAACGGGATCAGTAAGAGAAAAGATACTGCCGCCATATTGAGTACGATTGGCGTTCTTATTCCACCAGCGTAGCTTAAGTACTGTCTTAACAACCCTAAAGTCACCGCTAATGTGGGCTATTCGAATACCCGCTCCCCAAAAGGGAGGCCAAATATTAAGAGCAAATTTTACAATGTTGGGTTTATATATTTTTGCGAGTTGCTTATTCATAACAACATTCCATGTTCATATCAGAAACACCGTCACCTTGACTGGTCGTACCTCCACTATAAGTGAGATACTTCCAATTTACAAAACAGATTGTGATGTCAGTAAGTAACCCTTTGAAGTTCGTGGTTTATTGTTATGCCTGACTAAACTATAATGGTATTAATATTGAATTCTGTTAATTGCTGCAGATCATCAACAGGAAAGTATATGTCAGACAATAATCAAGCGCTAAAAGATGCAGGTCTTAAAGTGACCCTTCCACGGCTCAAAATTTTAGAAGTATTACAACAGCCAGACTGCCAACATATTAGTGCTGAAGATTTATATAAGAAGCTGATCGACCTAGGTGAAGAAATCGGTCTTGCAACCGTTTATCGAGTACTTAACCAATTCGATGACGCTGGCATTGTAACTCGTCACCACTTCGAAGGCGGCAAGTCTGTATTTGAACTTTCTACACAGCACCACCACGACCACCTTGTATGTTTAGATTGTGGCGAAGTGATCGAATTCTCTGATGACATCATCGAAGAAAGACAGAAAGAGATTGCTCAGCGTTACAACGTGCAACTAACAAACCACAGTTTGTACTTGTACGGCAAAAGCATTAGCGGAGATTGCAAAGGCAATCCAGACGCGCATAAAGCGAAGAAGTAATACAGAACGCTGGCTTAGGCCGGCGTTTTTTATATAGGGCTCCATAAAGTATCCATGAAAAGAATCCCGCTAGTTAAGGCTTTTACTTTAATTGAGATGTTGGTTGTTGTGGTGATTATCGCCGTACTTGCTGTTGTTGCCCTTCCCCGTTTTCTTAACATTCAAACCGATGGCCGTATCGCTCTGTTTGACGCTGCTCAATCTCAATTTCAAAGTGCGATCACGTTTGCTCACAGTAAATGGCTAGTCAGCGGCGGCGGCAACGCTGAAATGAATGACATGCCAGGTTTTGGGGAAGACGCAGACGGCAATGCTCAATTGGACATAAATGACGTCGGCTACCCACTTGGCGTAGATAAAGGCAACCCTATGGGTCAGCCTTACAACATAGGTCAAGGTGATCAAGGGTGTGTGTCAATATGGAATGCCATAATGACAACCGACCTGACCGCTACCACAGACCCGAGCCAGTCCAACAATTTTGATTTTATTACCCGCCGTCAAAACCATAGCTTTGTTGCCAAAGACGGTACTCCTCAAAACAAACTCGCGCTTTGCTACTACATCTACACTGGAGTCGATTTCGACAGCGATCCTGGAAATGCAGGTTATGTTTTCTGGTACAACTCACGCACGGGTGAAGTAACCCAACAAGACCCCAATAATCCCTAAAGCTCTAGCTCTAGTGCTTAAAACGCTAGTTGGTCACTAGAAGCACCTTAGTAATCAAATTTAAGATACAAAAAAACCGGCTCTAAGCCGGTTTTTTATTGGGTCGTTATTAACAAACTAAATACTCAAGCATTAAGCTTCAGTTTTACCCCAAGTATCACGTAGACCAACCGTACGGTTGAAGACTAGTGCATCTGCTTTAGAGTCTTTCGAATCCACACAGAAGTAACCTGTACGTTCAAACTGGTACGCTTGCTCTGCCACACCTTCTGCTAAGCTAGGTTCAACAAAACCATTTAGCGTAACAAGTGATTCAGGGTTTAGCGTTGCAGCGAAGTCATCAGCAGCGGCTGGGTTTGGCACTGTGAATAGACGATCGTACAAACGAATCTCAGCAGGCAGCGCTTTATCAGCAGATACCCAGTGGATAACGCCTTTCACTTTGCGGCCATCTGCAGGGTTCTTACCCAATGTTTCATTGTCGTAAGAACAGAAGATAGTCGTAATATTGCCTTCTGCATCTTTTTCGATACGTTCAGCTTTGATCACATAAGCGCCACGTAGACGAACTTCTTTACCTAGAACCAAACGCTTGTACTTTTTGTTTGCTTCTTCACGGAAGTCATCACGCTCAATCCAAA
Organism: Vibrio sp. 10N.261.46.A3; assembly: GCF_041472995.1. Lineage (NCBI taxonomy): Bacteria > Pseudomonadati > Pseudomonadota > Gammaproteobacteria > Vibrionales > Vibrionaceae > Vibrio > Vibrio sp. 10N.261.46.A3. The sequence goes on from NZ_JBFRRH010000054.1 coordinate 27,374, forward strand.
CTTCACGTGTAAATGGTACTTCACGAGTGCCCATTTCTGGCTTGTTTGGGTGATTTGCAACCGTTAGCGTTTCTACTGTATCTGCTTCGTAGTTTTCGATAACGATCTTAACTGGATCCAGAACAGCCATTGCACGAGGTGCATTTTCGTTCAGATCATCACGGATGCAAGATTCAAGTGAACCGAACTCAATCATGTTCTCTTGTTTAGTCACACCAATACGCTTACAGAATTCACGAATCGAGCTTGAAGTAAAACCACGACGACGTAGGCCAGAAATAGTAGGCATACGTGGGTCATCCCAACCTTGAACTAGGTTTTCAACCACAAGTTGGTTCAACTTACGCTTAGACATCACTGTGTATTCAAGATTCAGGCGGCTAAACTCGTACTGACGAGGTTGGCAGTCAATCGTGATGTTATCTAGAACCCAATCGTACAAACGACGGTTATCTTGGAATTCAAGCGTACAGATAGAGTGCGTAATACCTTCCAGCGCATCAGAGATACAGTGAGTAAAGTCGTACATTGGGTAAATGCACCACTTGTCAGCCGTTTGATGGTGGTGAGCAAAACGAACACGGTAGATAACAGGATCGCGCATAACCATGAACGAAGAGCTCATGTCGATCTTAGCACGTAGACACGCTTTACCTTCTTCGAAGCCACCGTCACGCATTTTTTCAAACAACGCTAGGTTCTCTTCAGGGCTGCGGTCACGGTATGGGCTCGCTTTACCTGGCTCTTTTAGCGTGCCACGGTACTCACGGATTTGATCAGGACTTAGCTCGTCAACATACGCTAAGCCTTTATTAATTAATTCCACAGCATAAGCGTAAAGCGTATCGAAGTAGTTTGATGAGTAACAAATATCACCAGACCATTCGAAGCCTAACCAGCTTACATCATTCTTAATTGACTCAACGTATTCAACGTCTTCTTTTTCAGGGTTTGTATCATCGAAACGAAGATTACATTGTCCCTGGTAGTCCTGAGCAATACCAAAGTTCAAGCAAATAGATTTAGCGTGACCAATGTGCAGGTAGCCATTTGGCTCCGGCGGGAAACGAGTATGCACGCTACTGTGTGTACCATCCGCTAAATCTTTATCAATAATTTGGCGAATGAAATTCGATGGACGAGCCTCAGCTTCACTCATCTATAGCACCTCTATGTATTTAGTATTGTCAGAGAAAGTTATCTTTCGTCCCCAAGAAAACGGTCGCTTATAGCGCCAGTCAAAGATAGAAAGATCATTGTTGCTAATCATCCACAATTCTTAGCCTTTGCACAATAAGAACCGTCCGTTAATTGCGATTATTTCTGCTATTCGATGAAGAATAGAACGAACCGTGTTCGCTGGTCTTAAACTGCAGGCACAAAAAAGCCTCCCATGTGGGAGGCTTTCAATTTGACACTTACTTAAGAGTAACTTTACGTCTTAATTAAGTACTACCCTTACTATGGAAGTTTTACATCAGATAGGTCTTCGCCTGCACCGATAGCTTTCATTTCGCCAGCTACGATTTCAGCTAGTGGGCCTAGGATAACCTGTAGGTTGTTTTCACCTAGTTTAACCACACCTTTAGCACCTAGTTTCTTAAGAACAACTTCATCTGCAACAGAGCGGTCTTTAAGAGTTAGACGTAGACGAGTGATACAAGCGTCGATTGAAGTTAGGTTTTCGTGACCACCTAGAGCTTTCAAGTATTGACGTGCAAGGTCGCCCTTTGGTGCGTCGCCAGCAGGAGCAGCAACAGCTTCGTCATCATCTTCACGACCTGGCGATTTCAAATTGAAAGCGCGGATTGCGAAAGAGAAAGTGAAGAAGTATAGAGCACCGAAGCCAAGACCGATTAGTAGTAGTACGAATGGTTTAGTTGCTAGACCCCAGTTCAATACGAAGTCGATAAGACCAGCAGAGAAACCGAAACCGTGCAGAGTACCAAACATGTTAGCAACTACTAGAGACAGACCTGTAAATACAGCGTGCATTGCGTATAGAGCAGGAGCTAGGAATACGAACATGAATTCTAGCGGCTCTGTGATACCTGTTAGGAATGAACAGAATGCAACTGAGAATAGTGCGCCACCAACTTGGCTACGTTTTTCAGCAGGAGCAGCTAGGTACATTGCAAGTGCAGCACCTGGTAGACCGAACATCATTACTGGGAAGAAACCGTTCATGAATACGCCAGCGCCTTTATCGCCACCGAAGAATCGGTGTAGGTCGCCAGATTTAACAGTTTCAGTCACTTCTTTAACTACAGTAGTGATTTCTGGAGTTACAGAGTTAGCGAATGTGAATGTGTGCTCTTGGCCAACAACTAGAGTTTTAGCAAGTGCTGGGTCAACACAAAGTTGAGTGATGTTAGCGAATGCGCCTTGACCAGCAACGATGATTTCTTGACATGTACCCATACCGAACCAGAAGTATGAGTTCAATACGTGGTGTAGACCTACAGGGATAAGTGCACGGTTAAGAGTACCGTAAACGAATTGGCCGATAGCGCCAGACGTTGATACTGCATGAGCAAGTGCGTCTAGACCAGATTGAACACCAGGCCATACCACACCAGACACAGCACCTGCAACAAGTGCGAATAGACCGGCCATGATAGGTACTAAACGTTTACCCGCGAAGAAAGCCAACCATTCAGGAAGGCGTGTCGCGTGGAAAGCGTTGTAAGAGTGACCTGCGATGATACCTGCGAAGATACCGCCGAAGAATGACATGTTAACGTCTGCGTTAATTGTCGTTGCTGTAGCAGTTAGTACGAAGTAAGCAACTGCACCAGCAAGACCTGCTGCGCCGTTACCGTCTTTAGAAAGACCAATCGCGATACCTAGACCAAAGAGCAATGGTAGGTTACCGAAGATAGCACCACCAGCTTGCGCCATGAATGGAATATCAAGTAGATCGCCTTGACCTAAACGTAAAAGAAGCGCCGCAATCGGAAGCGTTGCGATTGGTAGCATTAACGCCTTACCAAGCTTCTGTGCATATCCTAGAATATTCACCAGTTGTTTCCCCCTATAGGATTTTTTAGAATTCGTTTGAGAAACTTATTTTAGTCGCTCAATTTAGTCCTATTCAGTGTATTCAATTAATTTTGCTCCGCAAATTAAAACCTTACCATTTGTGATCCTAATCACCAGTTTTTACCAAATCCAGAGGTTTTTGCTAGCGAGATCATAAAACTTATTTTATCATTCAAAAAAATGAACATTTATAGATAAAATCCAAATCTAATCATTAGGCAAAAAGATGGTATCTCAGAGCTTATAGTGCTTCGTGAATAATCATTAATGATGAACCTAAATGTATAATAACGATCAATTGTTCATATATTTTTCAAGAACTTAAATCGCTTCCCGTTTTGAAGCCGTTTGCCCATAAAAGATAAATCGTTACGTAAATGATGCTCGCAAACTAAGTCCACATTTAGGTAACGAACGAATTTAAAAGATCTCACGAAATAAGGATTAGCTGACTATGTACGCGCTAAGTAACTGTAAAATTTACACTGGTAGTGATGTTCTAACCGATCATGCTGTTGTAATCGAAAACGAACTGATCAAAAAAGTCTGTCCTATCTCTGAATTGCCAGAAGGAATCGAGGTTCGCGACCTAGACGGAGCAAACCTAAGCCCAGGTTTCATTGACCTACAACTGAATGGTTGTGGCGGTGTAATGCTTAACGATGAGATCACTGCAGAAACCATGCAGATCATGCACAAAGCAAACCTGAAATCTGGCTGTACTAGCTTCCTACCAACGCTTATCACCTCTTCAGACGAAGATATGCGTGCGGTTATTACTGCAGCTCGTGAATACCACAACCAGTACCAAAACCAATCTTTAGGTCTGCACCTTGAAGGCCCTTACCTGAACGTTGCAAAAAAAGGCATCCATAGCGTCGATCACATTCGTAAATCTGACAACGAAATGATTGAGCTTATCTGTGAGAACCGTGACCTTGTTGCAAAAGTAACATTGGCTCCAGAGCTTAACGATCCAGAACACATCGAACGCCTGCACAAAGCTGGCGTTGTCGTTTCTATCGGCCACACCAACGCAACTTACGCAGAAGCGCGTCAAGGTTTCGAATCTGGTATCACGTTCGCCACTCACCTGTTCAACGCAATGACGCCGATGGTGGGTCGTGAGCCTGGCGTTGTTGGCGCGATTTATGATACGCCTGAGGTTTACGCTGGCATTATTGCCGATGGCTTCCACGTTGATTACGCAAACATCAGAATTGCGCATAAAATCAAGGGAGAAAAGTTGGTATTAGTGACGGATGCCACAGCTCCTGCAGGTGCTGACATGGAATACTTTATTTTTGTCGGTAAGAAAGTATATTACCGAGATGGTAAGTGTGTTGATGAAAACGGCACACTGGGCGGCTCAGCTCTGACTATGATTGAAGCAGTTCAGAATACAGTTGAGCACGCTGGTATCGCTTTAGACGAAGCTCTTCGCATGGCTACGCTATACCCAGCTACGGCTATCGGTGTAGAAAGCAAGCTAGGTCGAATCAAAAAAGGCATGGTTGCAAACCTAGCTGTATTTGACCGAGACTTTAACGTTAAAGCGACTGTTGTTAACGGACAATACGAGCACAATTAAGTATGAATGGCGGACAAATAGGTAACGTAGACTTAGTTAAACAACTAAACAGTGCGGCGGTATATCGACTTATAGACCAACAAGGGCCTATCAGTCGTATACAAGTGGCTGATGTAAGCCAACTCGCACCGGCAAGTGTTACAAAAATTACCCGCCAACTTTTAGAGCGCGGCCTAATTAAAGAGGTTGCGCAGCAAGCGTCTACTGGCGGTAGACGCGCTATCTCCCTAACCACAGAAGTAGAGCCTTTCCATTCTGTCGCTGTGCGTTTGGGTCGAGACTACATTCAAATAAGCCTGCATGACCTTGGTGGTCGTGAATTGGCTTTCCAACAGCAAGACCTGAATTATTCAGACCAATCAGACCTTACCCAAGGCTTGGTCAATAACCTCAAGGCTTTCATTGCTGAGCATCAACCAAAGATCGACCAATTGATTGCTATTGGTGTCACGCTTCCAGGTCTAGTTAACCCGACGACCGGTGTTGTTGAGTACATGCCGAATACCGACATCGATAACCTCGCATTAAGCGACATTATTCGTGATACATTCCATGTTGCTTGTTTTGTTGGTAACGATGTTCGTGGAATGGCGCTTGCTGAGCACTACTTCGGTGCAAGTAAAGACAGCCAAGATTCTATTTTGGTCAGTGTTCACCGTGGTACAGGTGCAGGTATTATCGTTAATGGTCAGGTGTTCCTAGGTCATAACCGTAATGTGGGTGAAATTGGTCATATCCAAATTGATCCGCTAGGCGAGCAATGCCAATGTGGTAACTTCGGCTGTCTTGAAACCGTAGCGGCAAACCCAGCTATCGTTGAACGCGTGCAGAAGCTGATTAAACAAGGCTATGAGTCTTCTTTAACAGAGCTTGAGCATATTACGATTCAAGATGTTTGTGACCACGCGATTAATGGTGATGAGCTAGCCAAGCAAAGCTTAGTTCGAGTAGGAAACCAGTTAGGTAAGGCTATCGCGATGACGATTAACTTATTTAACCCTCAAAAAGTGATCATTGCTGGTGATATTACCAAGGCACAAGAGATTGTTTTCCCTGCAATTAAGCGCAATGTAGAGAATCAGTCGTTAACGACTTTCCATAGCGGCTTGCCTATTGTAGCATCACAGATCGATAAACATCCTACGATGGGAGCTTTTGCCATGATTAAGCGCGCTATGCTCAACGGCGTGTTACTGCAGAAGCTTCTCGAAGACTAGAGAAAAACAATTCTGATTTTCCGCGGGCCGTGTTTGTATAAACACGGCCCGTTTTTTTAAGCTAGGGAACTACAACAACAAGTTATGGAACTTATATTAATATCCACTGCGTTTATCGCAGGATTTATTGCTTTAAAGTGTCACCTTCCCCCATTAGTTGGTTTTTTGGTTGCAGGCTTTGGGCTTTTTGCCTTTGGCTTTGAAACCAATGACACCATCATTACTTTAGCTGACCTTGGTGTCACGCTGCTTCTATTTACTATCGGCTTAAAGCTCGATATCAAAACTCTACTCTCTAAAGAGATCTGGGCTGGCGCGACAATCCACAACCTTTTATCCACTCTGTTTTTCGCCGTCGCCCTGTTTGGCTTTAAGTTCTTAGGTATTTCATCGCTAGCTGCCATGTCGGTAGAACAGATCGTTCTGCTCGGTTTTGCTCTTTCATTCTCTAGTACCGTATTTGCGGTTAAGACTCTGCAAGAGAAAGGCGAAATGAATGCGACCTACGGAACGTTAGCGATTGGTATCTTGGTCATGCAGGATATCTTCGCCGTAGTATTCTTAACGGCTTCTACGGGCAAAATACCTGAGTGGTATGCGATTGCTCTGTTTGCCCTACCCTTATTACGCCCACTGTTCTACAAAGTGCTCGATTGGGTTGGTCACGGTGAGATGCTGGTTCTTTCCGGCATATTCTTCGCATTAGTCGTCGGTGCTGGTTTATTCCATTTGGTTGGTGTGAAACCAGACTTGGGTGCTCTTGTTCTAGGTATGTTACTTGCTGGTCACCCAAAAGCCTCAGAATTATCAAAGTCGCTGTTTAACCTTAAAGAACTTTTCCTTGTCTGCTTCTTCTTGAATATTGGTTTGTCAGAGCAACCAACCATTCAAGGCTTTATGCTCGCAATCTTGTTCTTGCTGATGCTGCCAGTGAAAGGCGTTCTCTACTTCTTGGTACTCAACCGCTTCAAGTTCCGTGTTCGAACGTCTCTACTTGCCTCGCTATCACTGTTTAACTATAGCGAGTTTGGCCTCATCGTTGGTGGTCTCGCCTTCAAGATGGGCTGGATGTCAGGCGACATCTTGGTGGCTGTGGCGATTGCTGTTTCACTGTCGTTCTTAATCGCAGCACCTTTAAACCGAGCTGGTCACAAGCTTTATCAGCAGTCAGGTAAATGGCTAAAAGAGCATGCGTCAGAAAAGCTTCACCGACGTGATAAGCGAATTGACCCAGGTCGTGCCCAAGTGCTGATTCTTGGTATGGGACGAATTGGTACTGGTGCTTATGACGAATTACGTTCTCGCTACGGCAAGGTGAGCTTAGGTGTCGAAGTTCGTGAAGAAGCTGCGCACAACCACAGAAGCCATGGCAGAAACGTAATTTCTGGTGACGCAACTGACCCGGATTTCTGGGAACGCATCTTAGATACGGCCAACGTAAAACTGGTGATTTTGGCAATGCCTCACCACCAAGGTAATCAAACCGCTTTAGAACAATTAAAGTCACGTAACTTTAAAGGCCAAATTGCGGCTATTGCTGAATATCCCGATCAACTCGAAACACTGAAAGAGAATGGCGTTGATGCGGCATTTAACATTTACAGCGAGGCTGGTAGTGGTTTTGCTCGCCACGTTTGCGAACAGTTAAATCCAAATATCAATAAAATCTAGTATTAGACGGTGTTCAACTAAACCTCTCAAAATTGCCTATTTTTCGCACTTTTGAGAGGTTTTTGTTTAAAAAACCAACCGCAATTAAACATCACACACCAAAAGCACATAAAAATTAGATAATTTCTAACAGAACACCCTTTATATTATTTTTTTGCTCACATCCGGTTGCTTTTTTTAGCCAGAATGGCAAATTAAATGCAGTTGATTTGGAAATTATTTAAAAGGAAGTTCTATGTGTTCAGTATTTGGCATTCTCGACATTAAAAGTGATGCCGCAGCACTTCGCCCTATTGCTTTAGAAATGTCTAAGAAGCTTCGTCACCGTGGTCCAGACTGGTCTGGTATCTATGCCGGTGAAAAAGCAATCCTTGCTCATGAACGTCTTGCTATTGTTGGCTTGAACAGTGGTGCTCAACCACTATACAGCCAAGACAAAAAGCACATTCTTGCAGTAAACGGTGAAATTTATAACCACAAAGAACTTCGCGCACGCTATGAAGATAAGTACCAGTTCCAGACCGATTCTGACTGTGAAGTTATCCTAGCGCTCTACCAAGAGATGGGTGCAGACCTTCTAGAAGAGCTTAACGGTATTTTCGCATTCGTTTTATACGACGAAGAGAAAGACGAGTACCTAGTGGGCCGCGACCATATTGGTATTATCCCGCTTTACCAAGGTTACGATGAGCACGGTAACTACTACGTTGCTTCAGAGATGAAAGCATTGGTTGAAGTATGTAAGACGATCAGTGAATTCCCTCCAGGTAGCTTCTACTCTTCGAAAGATGCAGAACCTCAACGATACTACATCCGCGATTGGAACGAGTACGCTGCGGTACAAGGCAACAGCACAAGCAAAGAAGAACTGACTGAAGCGCTAGAAGCAGCAGTTAAACGTCAACTAATGACTGACGTTCCTTACGGTGTACTTCTATCTGGCGGCCTTGATTCATCAATTACTTCAGCCGTCGCAAAACGCTTTGCTGCAATGCGTATCGAAGATGATGAGCAATCTGAAGCTTGGTGGCCACAACTGCACTCATTCGCGGTTGGCCTTGAAGGCGCACCGGACCTTATCGCTGCTCGTGAAGTTGCGGACAAGATCGGTACTGTGCACCACGAGATGACTTACACCATTCAGGAAGGTTTAGATGCCATCCGTGATGTTATCTACCACATCGAGACTTACGATGTAACGACGATTCGTGCATCAACGCCAATGTACTTGCTTGCTCGTAAGATCAAAGCAATGGGCATCAAAATGGTACTGTCTGGTGAAGGTGCTGATGAGATCTTTGGTGGTTACCTGTACTTCCATAAAGCGCCAAACGCGAAAGAGTTCCACGAAGAGACAGTACGTAAGCTGCTTGCTCTAAGCATGTTCGACTGTGCTCGTGCAAACAAATCGCTAGCGGCATGGGGTGTCGAAGGCCGTGTACCATTCTTGGATAAAGAGTTCATCGATGTCGCAATGCGTCTGAACCCTGAAGATAAGATGTGTGGTAACGGTAAGATGGAGAAGCACATCCTGCGTGAGTGTTTTGAAGACTACTTACCAGATTCAATCGCATGGCGTCAAAAAGAGCAGTTCTCTGATGGTGTTGGCTATGATTGGATTGATACATTAAAAGCAACGGCTGAAGCAAAAGTAACGGATCAACAAATGGAAGCTGCTAAGTTCCGTTTCCCTTACAACACGCCAACGACCAAAGAAGGTTATGCTTACCGTGAAATCTTTGAGGAGCTATTCCCTCTAGAATCTGCGGCAGAGTGTGTACCTGGTGGTCCTTCAGTGGCTTGTTCATCAGCGAAAGCGATTGAGTGGGATGAGTCATTCAAAAACTGTGTCGACCCATCAGGCCGTGCAGTACAAGCCGTTCACAACGATGCTTACAACGCTTAGAGCGTTTTGAACAAACCCTAAAGACTAAAAAAGGCGCATTATGCGCCTTTTTGTTTTAAGCCTATTTTTTATTACTGCAGTTATGCGCGAGCTTGTAGTGCTTCGTTCTCAATACTGATTGGTACGACTTGGCTGATCATTTTCACCAGCATAATCGATCGAGCCTCACCGTCTTTCTGGTCGAAAATAGCTTCAACCCCAGCAAACTGGCCACTCTGAATCTTAACTACCTGTCCAGATTCAAACTCAACACAACAATCTTCCACTTCGTTACTGCAGCACTTCTCAAACTCTTTAAGTTCAAACACCAAGTCTCCTTGGACCTCGTGCGGCAGTGAACCGAACTTAATAAAGTCCACAACACCACGTGTTGAACGAACGGTCGTGAAGCTAGGGCCTTGCTCATAGTCGAAGCGAACAAAGATATAAGACGGAAACAGCGGTTCTTTGACCTGCTTTTCTTTCCCTCTCACCACCTTTTTGACTTCTATTTGAGGGTAAAAACACTCTACCCCTTGATTCTCTAAGTGCTGCTGAGCGCGTTTTTGATCACCACGCTTACAGTAAAGCAAATACCAACGTTTCATTTAACTAGCCATTTTATATTTTTAGATATTTTACCACATGCCTAAAACGGTTGAATCGCCATTAATAAAATGAATCGTCGCGAACGAAAAATAATGCGTAGCAGACCAATTTATCAACAAAAAGTTATAGGTGTCGAAAGTGGTTAAGCATTGTACAGGGATCATTTAGAGATCAAAAGGCTCATTGTTGTAAGCATATGTACGCCCCAATTAATGAGCATGCCATTCCATTTAAATTCAAAACGATACACCAGAGCAATGCATCTAAGAATCTTTATTCGACATGGCTTTAAAGAAGGTTATTAACCAACCAGCTCAAATCTGGAAAATTAGTTTGCAGTACACTTAAAATGGGTAACATTAAAAGTAAAAGCCATAAATATCAACACCTTAGTTAATCCGAGTTATCGTGACCATAAAATACGTCTATTGCAGACTTTTATCCCACTGTGTATACATGAATGACTATAAAATCTTTTAATACCTAAAATTAGTAAAACTTATGCCAAGCAACCACAACATCTTTGGCCACCCTAGAGGCCTATTTCTACTTTTTAGCACAGAGCTATGGGAACGTTTCTCTTACTATGCGATGCGCGCCATCCTTGTCTTATTTTTGACTGACACTACCCTCAACGGTGGACTGGGTTGGTCAACGAAAGACGCACTCGATCTCTACGGTATTTACACCGGTTTAGTCTACATCACACCATTAATTGGTGGCTGGATTGCCGATAACTACCTAGGTCAGCGTAAATCAATTCTGATTGGCGGTGTATTAATGGCACTTGGCCAATTTACACTGGCTCTACCTAACGGCTTCATCGGTTTAGACCAAGTGAACGCTCTGTACCTTGGTTTAGCACTGCTAATCAGTGGTAACGGTATGTTTAAGCCGAACATCTCAACCATGGTTGGCGATCTGTACCAAGAAGGCGATAACCGCCGTGACGGTGCTTTCACCATTTTCTACATGGGCATCAACTTAGGTGCGCTGCTTGGTGGCTTAATTTCAGGTGCTGCTGTCGATTCATTCGGTTGGAAAGCAGGTTTCCTAGCCGCTGGTATTGGTATGGTTATTAGCTTGATCATGCAAGTGACAATGGCTCAGTCTTGGTTAGGCAACATCGGTTCTGTACCTGCTGCTGCTCGAGCGAAAGCACTGAACAAATCTAAAGAAAAAGCGCCACTGACCAAAGAAGAGTTCGACAGACTAAAAGTGATTCTTATCATGGGTCTGTTCGTGATTGTTTTCTGGGCGGGCTTTGAACAAGCTGGCGGCCTAATGAACATCTACACTCAACAATATACTGACCGTATGATTGGTGGCTTTGAAGTTCCTGCTGCGTGGTTCCAATCTTTGAACCCATTCTTCATTATTACACTTGCTCCAATCATTGCTGCGTTCTGGGTGAAACTGGGCAAGCGTGAACCCAACTCTCCTGTTAAGTTTGCAATGGCATTGTTCTTCTTAGCGCTGGGCTTTGTGTGCATGATGGGCGCGGTAATGGAGCAAGGCGGCGACCTAACAGTGAAAACATCAATGCTATGGCTAGTCGGTGCTTTCTTCTTCCATACCCTTGGTGAGCTTTGTCTATCTCCTATTGGCCTGTCGTTGGTCACTAAGTTAGCCCCGCTTCGCCTAGCATCATTGATGATGGGTGCATGGTTTGGCTTCAATGCGGTAGCAAACTACGTGGCTGGCCTAGTGGGTTCTCACGTTGGTGAGCTTGGTGCTATGTCTATCTTCAGTGGTATTGCTATCACAGCAACGGTGAGTGGCATATTACTGCTGCTTTGTGCGGGTAAGCTTGTGTCATGGATGCATGGCGTAGAAACCAACATGACACTTGAAGCAGAGCCTAAAGCTAAGCAAGCAACAGAGACATCTGCGGCTTAACTCTCACGCTGTTTCAACACCAAATATCCTGACCAAAAAGGGCTGCTCTATGAGCAGCCCTTTTGTTATTTGTATTATGCATCTTACGACGGTTAGCGATAAGCCGTAATCAAGGCTCAGCAGCTGTTAGCGATATAGAGCGACTAACTCTGCCATCATATCGATGTGCGAGTCTCTGTCGTTTAGACACATAATGTAGCTAAAGTCCGAACCACCAGCGTCAATGAACGTCTCTTTACACTGGTCTGAAATCTCTTCCAACGTTTCCAAACAGTCAACCGAAAAGGCAGGCGCCATGATGTCGATCTTCTTGATACCTTTGCTTGGCAGTGATTCAAGTGTCTCGTCAGTGTAAGGCTTCAACCACTCTTCTCGACCAAATCGCGATTGGTAGGTCATGGTGATGTCTTCTTCTGATAAACCTAGCTCTGCCGCAAGCAACTTTGTTGTCGCTTCACAATGCTGAGGGTAGATATCGCCTTCATCAGCCAGTCGCTTCGGAATACCGTGGAAAGAACACACTAAATGATCGGCTCTGCCATTTTTATCCCAATGACTGCGAACGCTTTCAGCCAATGCTTTTGCATAGCTTGGGTGCGCGTAGTAGTCGCGAATAAAGCGATAGCTCGGGATAACTGGCATCTGCTTAAAGGCTTTGGTTAAACCATCAGAAACCGCCGCTGTGGTTGTGCCAGAGTACTGAGGATATAAAGGCAGTACGATGATGTCCTCAACGCCCTGCTCCATCAGCTGTTCAACACCTGTCTTTAGGCTTGGGTTGCCATAGGTCATACCCAGTGCAACAGGCATCTCTAGCTTCTTCTGGAGCTTTTCAGCTTGTCTTTGAGAGTACACAAGCAGTGGTGAGCCTTCATCCATCCAGACAGACTGATACAGCTTGGCCACTTTAGGCGAGCGAATCGGTAAAATCACTCCATGTAATATAGGACACCAAAGCCAACGCGTTAGGTTTACAACTCGCTTGTCGTGTAAGAATTCACTCAAAAATCGACGAACGCCAGCTGGGGTCGCCGAATCTGGAGTTCCTAAGTTCACCAGTAAAACGCCCTGCTTTTTATTATTTTCCATAGATACCTGAGACCAATATGTGATTTTCTGGAAAGTAATATACTAATCTGCATAAGTTTAAGATCATTGCGCCTCAATGAAAGTCTGAATAATCATTCTTCATATGAGATACACAACATCCACTCTCAATTGCTAGCCACTGCCATCGGGTCTGAACCGTTCTGAATCATGTGCAATCAAATTATCTAGATTGGTATCGTACTAAAAATTGAAACAAAAAAAGCGACCCTTAAGGTCGCTTCCAATATATCAAATTCTAAAACTGGCTGTTAGCCAATTATGCTAGTGCTTTCTCAAGTTCTGCACTAACTTCAGCTACTTGCTTAGTACCGTCAAACTTAAGGTACTGAGTGTTACCTGTTTCAGCTTCTTTACCGTAGTAAGAGATTAGCGGAGCTGTTTGATCGTGGTATACACCTAGACGTGCACGAACTGTTTCTTCTTTGTCGTCATCACGTACAACTAGGTCTTCACCAGTTACGTCATCTTTACCTTCTTCTTTAGGTGGATTGTACACATTGTGGTATGTACGACCAGAAGGAAGGTGAGCACGACGACCAGCCATACGCTCAACAATCACATCGTCAGCTACGTCGAATTCAACAACGTAATCAACAGCGATGCCCATTTCTTTTAGGCCATCAGCTTGTGGGATTGTGCGTGGGAAACCGTCTAGTAGGAAACCTTTCTCACAGTCATCTTGAGCGATACGCTCTTTGATAAGACCAAGGATAATTTCATCAGAAACTAGCTGACCAGCGTCGATTACTGATTTTGCTTGCTTACCAAGCTCAGTACCCGCTTTGATAGCAGCACGTAGCATGTCACCAGTTGAAATTTGAGGGATACCAAATTTGTTCATGATGAAGTTAGCTTGAGTACCTTTACCCGCGCCAGGAGCACCTAGAAGAATGATGCGCATGTTTAATCCTCTTATAAAATTATGATTTATACCGAAGCTCACTATCCCTCCATTCTTGCTCATTTTTAGGATGAACAGAAAGCGTTAAGTAACCATTGAGGCTAAGCAAAACTGTGAACAGAAGCAAAACGGTAAGTTTCGGTATAACGTTTAAAAATCATACAACTGGAGATAGTCGCTTCCTAACCCCAGCTGATTAGGTCGAGCATTCTATCACATTAATATTCAATTTGGCTGAATTTACGACTAAAGAATGCATCGACAACATTTGTTGTGACGATAACGGTGGCGTTGACCACGTTAGGTCACTTTTCAACGACGTTCATAAAAAAAAGCCCGCATTTGCGAGCTTTTTGTTACAATTGTTGGCTTAACCTAAAGTCGAAAGACTAACGCTTTGTTAGTAGCTCGTTGATTGCACCCAAGAATTGTGACGGATCTTCCATTGAGCCTTTTTCAGCTAGCATAGCCTGGCCAAGGAGTAACTCAACCCAACGGCCGAACGCTTGCTCATCGGCTTCATCAGCCATCTGTTTCACAAGTGCGTGCTCAGGGTTAATCTCAAAGATGTACTTAACTTCCGGTGCCGCTTGACCCGCAGCTTCAAGAAGCTTCGCCATTTGCGTGCCCATTTCGAAGTCGTCAGTCACGACAACCGCAGGTGTTGTTGCTAGCTTGAAGGTCGTACGAACTTCTTTAACACGACCACCTAGGTAAGATTGAGTACGCTCAACAACAGATTTGAACTCTTCTTCTGTCTCTTTTTGCTTCTCTTTCTCTTCTTCACCTTCAAACTTGCTTAGGTCTAAGCCCGCTTTAGTGATCGATTGGAACTGTTTACCGTCGAAGTCAGTCAGGTAGTTCATTACGTACTCATCAATACGATCGTACATTAGAACTACTTCAATACCTTTAGCTTTGAACTGCTCCAAGTGTGGGCTGTTCTTAGCGGCAGCGTAGCTATCTGCTGTTAGGTAGTAAATCTTATCTTGGCCTTCTTTCATGCGCTCAACGTAAGATTCTAGGCTGATAGTTTGTTCAGCAGAATCCACTTCCGTTGACGAGAAACGAAGTAGACCAGCGATCTTCTCTTTGTTCGCCATGTCTTCAGCTGGGCCTTCTTTCAATACTAGGCCGAACTCTTTCCAAAACTCTAGGTACTTATCATTGTCATTCTTCGCCATGCGCTCAAGCATAGTCAGTACACGCTTGGTACATGCGCCACGAAGAGACTGAGTTACCTTATTATCTTGCAGAATTTCACGAGACACGTTCAATGGCAGATCGTTTGAGTCAATCAGACCGCGAACGAAACGCATGTAAGATGGCATGAACTGCTCTGCGTCATCCATGATGAATACACGCTGCACGTAAAGTTTCAAGCCACTCTTGTGGTCACGGTTCATCATGTCCCAAGGTGCTTTCGCTGGGATGTAAAGCAGGCTTGTGTAATCGTTCTTACCTTCAACCTTGTTGTGGCTCCAGGTTAGTGGATCAGCAAAGTCGTGAGATACGTGTTTGTAAAACTCTTGGTACTCTTCTTTCTCGATATCAGACTTGTTACGAGTCCAAAGTGCTTGCGCCTTGTTGATCTGTTCCCAATGCTTCTCTTCGGTGTCTTTACCTTCGTCATCTTTCACTGCTGTGAAGATAGAAACAGGAATGCCGATGTGGTCAGAATATTTACCAATCACTTCACGCAGACGCCACTCATTTAAGAACTCTTTACCGTCTTCACGCATATGAAGAATGATGTCAGTACCACGAGACTCTTTAGTGATGTCTTCGATTGTGTAATCGCCTTCACCTGCAGAGTGCCACTGAACAGCTTCATTGTTCGGCAGGCCAGCTGCACGTGTGCGAACCGTTACCGCGTCTGCAACGATGAATGCAGAATAGAAACCCACACCAAATTGACCAATCAGTTGAGAATCTTTGCTTTGGTCTTCAGACAGCTTTGAGAAAAAGTCTGCAGTGCCTGACTTAGCAATCGTACCTAAATGCTCAATAACGTTGTCACGGCTCATACCGATACCGTTATCAGAAATGGTTAACGTGTTTGCTTCCGCGTTGAATGAAAGTTTTACACCTAGATCTGCATCACCTTGGTAAAGGTCACCGTTCGATAGAGCTTGAAAACGAAGCTTATCAGCCGCGTCAGATGCGTTAGAGATCAGCTCACGTAGAAAGATTTCTTTATTTGAATACAGTGAGTGAATCATTAGATGAAGTAGATGTTTTACTTCAGATTGAAAGCCACGAGTCTCTTTATTTTGCGTTGCCGTTTCGCTCATTTTTACTCCAAAACATCTATACTTTATGTTGAATAACCATAGGGGCGTAACACTTGATGCCACTCTTCTGTTCATTAACATGAGGATGACAAATGTAAATTCAAGGTCAAAAATCATAAAAACACTGTTTTTTTGATCTGTTTTTATTATCCTTGAGTCTGATAAATATAAAAGAACATAAAAGAAGCCATGATTTGGTGAAGAATTAACGGAACTTCACCTGAGATTTGTCTATTTCGCACCCAAAACAACCCAAAATAGAAGAATTCAATGAGCAATATCGGCACAAAGTTTATTCTCGCACAGCGGTTCGTATTCGACCCAAACAGCAATTCACTTGTTGATCAAATGAGCGACGGTGAAGTCGTACGTCTTGGTAGCAATGAAAGCCGCATTCTCCTGATGCTGTCAGAAAGACCCAATGAAGTTATCACTCGCAATGAGTTGCACGAGTATGTTTGGCGAGACCAAGGTTTTGAGGTGGATGACTCAAGCTTGACGCAAGCCGTATCGACGCTGAGAAAAATGCTCAAAGACTCGACTAAATCTCCTGAATTCGTAAAGACAGTACCTAAGCGCGGTTACCAATTTATTGCGACCGTTGAGCGCTCTGCCCCACTATCATCAAATGATCAGCCAGTAGCCGCTGAAATTGCAGAAAATGACGTAGAGCCTATCCTAACGTTTGCAACGCCTGCAGCGACTGAAGATGCGATCACTGAAACGATTGAACCTGAGCCAATTGCAAAAGTTCAAGAGAACAAGGTAGAACTAGAACCAGCAACCGCTCCTGTTGTAGCTCCGACTAAAAGCACCAATAAATGGCTAACATTTTGGTTGCTGCTTGCCGCTTTCATCATGCCGATTCTCGTTTTAACGTTTACTAACCCGGCAGAGTCTGAGTTCAAAACTTTGACTGAAGTGGATGGTGTAAAGGTTCAATCACCGGTTAACCACCCAGACCTCAGCAGTTGGCTGCCAGCGATAGAAAAGTGTGTATTACGTTACAACACGAATCACACTGGCATACTAAAGCCGACTGAAGTAATCGCAACAGGTGGACAAACCAATAACCTAGCCCTCAACTACATTCACCCGCAAGATTACTCGAGCGAAAATGTAACTCTAAGAATTTACGCAAATCAGTCGGATCTAAACGACATTTGTAACGGTGGTCAGTAACATGAAATTAAAAGTATCGATTATTTTACTGGTTCTATCTGCATTCTTGAGTGGTTGGTTATATTGGGGCAGCGATGCAAAAGTAGAGCGCTTGCTCACTCAGCATGAGTGGCAGTCGAAAATGGTGACGCTGATTAGCGATAACAAGCAAGCTGACTCAATCGGCCCGCTTCGTAGAGTTGAACTATCATCGAATGCGAAATACCTACCAAATGGTACATATTTAAGAATGTCAGTGGTGAGACTTTACGGTAATCAAACTGAGCCTGCGAATGTCATCAACATCTCTGAAACAGGTCAGTGGGATATTAACGATAACTACTTACTGGTTTCGCCAACGGAGTTTAAAGATGTGACTTCGGCTCAGCGCCAAGACTTTTCAGAAGAACAGCTAGAGCTGATCACTCAAGTCATTAAGATGGACGCAGAGCAAAGCCGCCGCATAGATATTGTTAACCCGAAGGCACTGCTACTGACTAGCTTAAATCATGGTTCTACCGTATTGTTTTCAAACTAAGATTGGATCGCTATTTACTGTTTATGAATAGCTGAATACCATGAAAGGCTAAACCAATAGAAAAAGGGGCATGAAGCCCCTTTTTTGTTATCTAACAAACGAAGACTCTATGGATTGGATAAACTCGCTAGCTCTGTTCTTTGGCTCTTTAATCGCCAATACCCTAGCCTCCTTATCGGGTGGCGGAGCAGGACTCCTGCAATTCCCACTGCTTATATTTCTTGGCTTACCCTTTTCAGTCGCTTTAGCCACTCACAAAGTCGCCAGTGTCGCATTAGGTTTGGGCGCCGCGTATACCCACATTAAAGGCGGAACTCTGAATTGGAAGCTTTGTTGTTACTTGATTGTTGTCGGCAGCATCGGCGTGGTCATTGGCGCGAATATTGTGCTACTGATTCCCGACAATATTGCTCAGAAACTGCTTGGGGCAATGATCTTAGCGCTAGGCGTCTACTCTCGACTAAAGAAACAACTAGGCCAAGAGGAACACCTGAAAAACCGCAATACCAGAGGGTGGATCATAGGTGGCTTTGGTCTGGCACTGATCGGTGTTATTAACGGCTCACTGACCGCAGGTTCAGGGCTATTGGTGACCTTGTTTCTCGTTCGATGGTTTGGTTTCACTTATAAGCAGGCCGTGGCGCTTACCATGATATGTGTTGGTCTATTCTGGAATGGCATCGGCGGGTTCGCCATCGTTCAAGCGGGAGCCCCCGTCTACTGGTTATGGCTACCAATATTGTTGGCAAGTTCATTTTTAGGTGGCAGTTTAGGAGCCTATCTAGCCAACCGTTCAAGCAATCAGCTCGTCAAAACCGCTTTTGAAATATTGACGTTTGCCGTTGGCATTAAACTACTGATATAGAATTTAAAAGGATTAACCATGAAGACGGAACAACCCAATCTAGCGCCAGCGAAAGAAACAGTAGCAAAAGCCACAATCGCCATACACTATTGCCGTCAATGCAATTGGATGCTTCGCTCTAGTTGGTTATGCCAAGAGCTACTGCATACCTTCAGCGAAGAAATTGAACAAGTGAGCTTACACCCAGACACCGGAGGCAGGTTCGAAATCTTTTGTAATGGTGTGCAGATTTGGGAAAGAAAAGCAGATGACGGTTTTCCAGAGGCGAAAGTTCTGAAGCAAAGAGTGCGAGACATCATTGCTCCAGACAGAGATCTCGGCCACGTGGACTCAAAATAAGCCCTTTAACGGCCGATCTAATGATTTAAAGCTGGCCACTCACGAGAACATTACCTTCAAGGCTAATGACTTTGAAGGTATTGTTTTCATAGATGCCATAGCTCGCCGCGTATCCCTCTCGTGGGAATGTCACCGAGCTAGGATTAAAGATAAAGATGTCATCTTGGTATTCGGCGACAGGAATATGGGTATGACCGTGTGCAATGATATCGCCCGCCTTCAGCGCAGGGCGTTTATTGGTGTTGTACAAATGGCCATGCGTTAGGAAGATACGTTGACCTGATTCTAATAGCACCCACGAGTAATCCATCATCATTGGAAAAGACAACAACATCTGATCCACTTCGCTATCGCAGTTACCACGAACAGCAATGATCTCTTGAGAAAACGCATTCAACTTATCTGCAACCGCCGGCGGGTTATACCCTTCTGGGATCGGGTTTCTTGGTCCATGATTCAGAATGTCACCCAATAGAACTAAATATTGCGCACCAGACGCTTGGTAGAGTTCTAATACCTTTTCTGTTGCTGGCAGCGAACCGTGTAGGTCTGAAGCAAAAAATAATTTCACACGTACTTCT
Source organism: Vibrio sp. 10N.261.46.A3 (assembly GCF_041472995.1). Lineage (NCBI taxonomy): Bacteria > Pseudomonadati > Pseudomonadota > Gammaproteobacteria > Vibrionales > Vibrionaceae > Vibrio > Vibrio sp. 10N.261.46.A3. The sequence goes on from NZ_JBFRRH010000054.1 coordinate 47,077, forward strand.
CCATAAAATTTATGAGCCTATTGTACGTATCTAAATGCTACACGTCATCTCTCGCCATACCGTTGATCACGATATTATTGTAACTAACCATACCGACTATCTTGTTATCACGAACTACTGGCGCACGACTGATACCAAAGCGTTCAAACAGGCGAGCGCAATACTTTACGTTCATCTCAGCAGACACGCTTAGCGCTGGCTTGGTCATGATCTCATAAACATTAGTTCGCTTCGGAGATCGGTTCTTAGCCAGTACTTTCTTGGCAATGTCATTCATCAATACGATGCCGTATTCATCATCTTCGTGGCGCTTATCGACAATAATTGCTTTCACTTTGTGCTTCTTCGCCATCTCTATCGCTTCTAACACTGTCGTTAGCCCATCGATAATCACATACGTATTGGCCATGACATCGCCTACTCGGATTTTTTCACTGGTACTCATAACTCGTCCTCCACAACCTTAGTTAAAGTCTCGACTTGGTGCGCTACCCCGACTGCGTCTTCGATATCGATCTGCACCGCTATACCTTGTCCTGACTCCTGGTCAAACTCACCGACTTCGCCAATAGTTTCAAGAATATGCCGAGCTAAGTGTTCCTCAACTACAAACAGCAACACATCTTTTTGCACCTCTAACGTTAAGCCGAAGAAGGTGGTTTTTTGGTTTAAGCCTTGCCCTCTGGCGTTATTAATCACCGTTGCTCCAGTCGCGCCCGCATCACGCGCGGCATCGAGCACAGTGTCGGTCTTACTCTCTTCTACAAACGCTAAGATAAGTTTAAAGCGCATCTTTGCTCTCCTTAGAGGTGTGTAAACGGTTTAACCATTGTGTTATTTGGGCATAGCCCATCACTGAAATGATGGGAAATAAACTGGCAAAGGCGATCAACCCAAAGCCATCAATGACAGGATTTCTTCCTGGTACGGTTGAAGCGAGTCCAAGCCCGAGCGCCGTCACTAAAGGGACTGTCACCGTTGATGTAGTTACGCCACCCGAATCGTAGGCCAATGGAATAATGAGTTTTGGGGCGTAAAAGGTTTGAATGACCACGACGACATAACCAAAAATGATGTAGTAATGGATCGGATCACCCGCAACGATACGGTAGCTGCCCAGTGAGATACCAATAGCAACGCCCAATGCCACGGCGATCCTCAGCCCATTGACGCTGATACTGCCGCCTGAGACTTGATTTGCCTTAATCGCCACCGCAATCAATGAAGGTTCGGCGATCGTGGTACTAAAGCCAATACAGAACGCAAACAGGTAAACCCAGTAATAATCAAACCAAACCAAAGCAAGACCAGAACTGATCTTAAACTCAGTCAAAAAGCTTGGCTCGGTAAGTTGCATTGCCATCGTCTCCCCTAAAGGAAACAACGCGAGTTCCAACCCCATCAAGAATAGAGATAAACCTAGGATGACGTAAAAGAAACCGATGAGCACTTTGGCTAGGTTGTTGACTGGCTTTCGTAATACCGCCAACTGAAAACCGAATATGATGACCGCAATCGGGATCACATCCATCACAGTGCCGAGAAAAGTGTCGATAAATTGTTGAGTACTGATCATGTCACCACCATCCCGTACACCATGACAAACATCATCGGCAGCAACGAGGCAAACGCGATCAACCCAAAACCATCGATCATCGGATTACGCCCTTTAATTGCCGAGGCTAAACCCACTCCTAATGCGGTCACTAATGGGACGGTGATCGTCGATGTCGTCACTCCGCCAGAGTCATACGCAATTCCAATGATGTTTTCAGGAGCGAAAGCAGTGAGCACCACCACTCCAATATATCCACCGATGATCATGTACTGGATTGGCCAACCTTTTAAGATTCTTAGCACACCGAGTAAAATAGCGATACCGACTGACAGTGCCACAGTAAAGCGCAGGCCATCGGCATACTGCTCCATTTCATCTAACGTATTGGGGATTACCCCTCCCTCGGCAGCCACTTCTGCGGCTTCGGCAGCGACTGCGGTTAACGCTGGCTCGGCTATGGTGGTACCAAAACCCAAACAAAAGGCGAAGATCAATAACCAGAACACACTCCCCTTTCTAGCAAATGCTTGAGCCATCGATTCGCCAATCGGAAACAGCCCCATTTCAAGGCCAAAGATAAAGAAAGTGAGTCCAAAAACGACGAGCACTAAGCCAGTCAGAATAGATAAAAGATGAGGAAGTGGCTCTTGTAAGACAGCAAGCTGGAAGAAAGCGATTACCGCCACGATTGGCAATAGATCCCTCAGGCTACCTAACATGGATCGAAACAAAGCAAGCACCGCCGTCATCGCAATTCCTTGTCGCTGGTTATGAATTAATAATAATCATGGCAAATCCTTATCATTGCTTATGTGACAAATATTACGCAGTTGGTAACATATCCGAGTAAAGTGCGTAAGTGTGATAACGGTACACATCCTGACTTGATGAATTTAATTTCACTCCTTTGTAAATTGAAAAAGGCGTAATTTGGGCATCACACGATTGAAACCTTATGATCGTTATAGTGATTTTTTCGTATTGATTGGCGACTAAAAACAAGCCATGTCTATAATTATGTTTAATAGGGAGATTGGTATGAAGATATTGTTAACGGGTGGTACTGGATTTATTGGCTCTGAATTGGTCAAGAGTTGGAACACTGACGACGTGACACTGCTGACGCGGAGTCCTGAAAATGCGAAGCAAAACCTAAATCACCTCAACCAGAACAACCTTCATTACATTCAATCCCTTGATGAGCTCAGTGATCTCAATGACTTTGATGTGGTGGTCAACCTCGCGGGTGAACCGATTGCCGATAAGCGTTGGAGTACAGAGCAAAAAGAGAGGATCTGTAACAGCCGCTGGCACATCACTGAAAAGCTGGTCGAATTAATTCATGCCAGTAGCAACCCGCCACACGCTTTTATTAGCGGTTCAGCCGTGGGCTACTATGGCGATCAACAGCAGCACCCATTTGACGAGTCACTGCAAGTAGAAGATGAAAGCTTTCCTCATAAAGTCTGTGCCCACTGGGAAGAGATAGCCAAGCGAGCACAATCAGAAAGCACACGCGTGATACTACTGAGAACAGGGGTTGTACTAGGCGAGAATGGCGGCGCACTCAAGAAGATGTTATTGCCCTATAAGCTCGGCGTCGGTGGTCCACTAGGTTCAGGTGAGCAGTACATGCCATGGATTCACATTCTCGATATGGTGAGAGCCATCAACCACTTGCTGTCTATCCCTCACGCTCAAGGGGAATTCAATATGTGTGCCCCTCACCCTGTTACCAACAAACTGTTCAGCAGCACGTTAGCTAAACAATTAGGCCGACCGCATTTCTTATTCACGCCGAAATGGGCAATGTCGATTCTCATGGGGGAATCATCTTGTTTGCTATTTGACAGCATTCGCTCCAAGCCGAAGAAACTCACTGAGATGGGATTCATCTTTAGTTACTCAAGAATCGAGCCAGCACTAAAAAACTTGTTACAACATCAAGACTAATTCTTTACCCTAGAGCGATAGAGACTCTAATAAAGGATTAAGTGTGAACAAGTCGATTCTTATTACCGGTTGCTCAACAGGTATTGGCTATACATGTGCTCATGCACTTCAAAAGCGTGGTTTTCATGTCATTGCATCTTGTCGTGATCCACAAGACGTTCAACGCCTTCAAGATGAAGGCCTCACCTGTATTCAATTAGACCTTTCCAACCAAGAAAGTATTGAGCATGGCGCCAAGCTTGCTATTGATCTCGCACCTAATGGATTGTATGGATTATTCAATAACGGTGCTTACGGTCAAGCAGGTGCGCTAGAAGACTTACCAACCCAAGGACTCAGAGAACAATTCGAAACCAACTTCTTTGGTTGGCATCATCTCGTCTGCCAGATCCTTCCACACATGCGCGAGCGTGGCGAAGGTCGAATCGTACAAAACAGTTCCGTATTAGGTTTTGCAGCCATGAAGTATCGTGGCGCTTATAATGCTTCTAAATTCGCGATTGAGGGTTGGACGGATACCTTACGATTAGAACTGCATGGCAGCGGTATACAGATCTCATTACTGCAACCTGGGCCAATTGAGACTCAATTTAGAACCAATGCCCTGAAAGCGTTCAATAAATGGATCAACATTTCTGGCAGCGCTCACCAAGACGCGTACCAACAACAAAAAGATCGACTTGAAAAAGAGTCATCGAATAACGCTTTTGTTCTGCCTCCAGAAAGTTGTATTGAGCCGGTATTCCATGCTCTCACCGCCGACAAACCCAAGCTAAGATACCGAGTTACCACCCCAACTAAAGTGTTCGCGGTATTGAAAAGGATCCTACCGAGTCGCTTGCTAGACCCTATTTTGAGAAAAGCTGCATAAATTACTAACTTTGAATGCAGAGTCGCAAACTTTAATGTAACGATGTAATTTTTCCGTAACAATAAGATGTCATGATTATCCTATCCCATCAGTTATTCCCAATTGATGGTTCTACTCTGGAAATCTCATGACTTTAAACCGCCTTAATTGGGTAGGTGTGGGTCTGGCTATTACGTTGTTTATTCTGTTTTGAGTATCTCACGCAACGCCTCACTGACTACCTCGATGATAACGCTATGCCTTCCATGTTGAGATAACAACTCTATCAACATCGAAGCATAGCGTTTTTCTATTTTTGGTTCTTTTTATCCGAGATAACCGAGTTAGATCTTGAAGTTACCGACTAATCCCCCCATATTTGCAACGTATCCACAAAACAAACCTCAAGGAACGTAAATGCAATCTCCGCATATTGTTGAACTTAATGAGCAGAACTTTCGTCAAGTATTAGAAGGTTCGATGCAGACCCCTGTACTCATCCATTTTTGGGCACCAATGAGCCAAGAGAGCGCCCAAGTCATTCCTGAACTTCAAACTTTAACTCAGCAATACAACGGTGCCTTCACCTTAGCCCTGCTCAATTGCGAACAAGAGCAAGCTATTGCTAGCCAGTTTGGTGTTCAAGCACTGCCTACTATCGCACTGTTTGTTAACGGTCAGCCAGTCGATGGGCTCGGTGGCCCTCAAAGCATAGAAGCTATCGTCGATATGCTAAGCAAGCACCTTCCTAGCCAAGATGAGCTTGCTTTGCGTCAAGCTCTTGAGCAAATGCAAGCTGGCGAGCACACACAAGCACTAGCAGCAATGCAGCAACTTCCAGCAGAGCTGACGAATAAAGGTGAAGTAAAACTGGCGATCGCAGAGTGTTTGTTAGAAACGCAACAATTTGACCTTGCTGAAGCTCAGCTAGCAACCATCCCTCTTGAGTACCAAGACAATTACTACAAAGGCTTAGTTGCAAAGCTTGAGCTTCACAAGCAGGCAGCAGACAGCCCTGAAATACAAGCATTAGAAGCCGCTCTTCAGCAAAACTCGAGCGACGCTAAAACGGCATCTGAATTAGCATTGCAATATCACCAAGTGAACCGCAGTGAAGAAGCTATGGATCTATTGTGGTCTTTCCTAGCCAAAGATCTTAATGCTCTCGATGGTGACATGAAAAAAGAGTTCATGGACATCTTGAGTGCGCTTGGGCAAGGTAACCCAGTAGCCAGTAAGTACCGTCGACAACTGTACTCTCTGCTTTACTAGTTAAACGTAAAAAGCGTTAGATTAAACATCGAAAATTGACAATTCAATCAATTAGTTTATCGCATAATAGAATGTAAAATGGGCCATAAAATCAATATTTTATGGCCCATTTCTCGTTTATACATTTGCTCAGAATTTAAATATGAGCCAGTATCAATACTGAACTATCAAAAACTTAAACTTGCAAAGGATTTTGTATGCCTATTGATACCTTGATTACTATCGGCGTCTTTACTGCCGTCGCACTGTTATTTATCTTCGCTGGCGTAAAAACCGTCCCACAAGGCAACAACTGGACCGTTGAACGCTTCGGGCGATACACACACACCCTTAAACCGGGTCTTAACTTAATCATTCCATTTATTGATAAAGTTGGACAGCGCATCAGCATGATGGAGCGTGTTCTCGACATCCCAGCACAAGAAGTCATCTCCAAAGATAATGCAAATGTGGTTATCGATGCGGTTTGTTTTGTTCAAGTTATCGACGCGCCTAAGGCGGCTTATGAAGTGAATGACCTTGAACATGCGATCCGTAACTTAACCCTCACCAATATCCGTACTGTGCTTGGCTCGATGGAACTGGATGAGATGCTGAGCCAGCGTGACATGATCAATACCAAGCTACTGAACATCGTTGATGAAGCGACAAACCCTTGGGGCGTAAAAGTCACCCGTATCGAAATTAAAGACGTACAGCCACCAGCAGACCTTACTGCTGCGATGAATGCCCAGATGAAAGCCGAGCGTAATAAACGTGCTGATATCCTAGAAGCAGAAGGTGTACGACAAGCTGAGATCTTGAAAGCAGAAGGTCACAAGCAATCAGAGATCCTGAAAGCCGAAGGTGAGAAGCAAGCAGCAATATTGCAAGCAGAAGCCCGTGAGCGTGCTGCAGAAGCAGAAGCTAAAGCAACAGAAATGGTATCAACGGCGATTGCTCAAGGTGACATGCAAGCGGTCAATTACTTTATTGCACAAGGTTACACCGACGCATTGAAATCTATAGGCCAAGCTGAAAACGGCAAGATCATCATGCTACCACTCGAAGCAACTGGCCTTATGGGTTCTGTCGCGGGTATCGCGGAGATGTTTGCACATAAGAGTGACAAAGGTAGTAAGGACTAACTTATGGTCGAATTACTAGAACAAGTAAACCACTGGCATTGGTTAGCGTTTGGTCTAGCATTGTTAGCGCTTGAGCTAATTGGGACCGCTGGTTACTTTTTGTGGATAGGCATATCTGCCATGTTGGTCGGTGCCCTATTAGGCGCACTACCAATCGGTTGGCAGATGCAATGGCTGTCCTTTGCAAGCTTCTCTCTGATTACCACTTGGTTGTGGTGGAGAAGACAACTGTCTAATGACAAGCAGTCCGATGCAGGGCGAGAGCTAAACCAAAGAGAAAAACAACTGGTAGGTCAAACCGTTATTTTAAGTAAAGACGTAAAGAAAGGTAGCTGTCGAATTAAGTTCGGTGACTCTTCTTGGTCAGCAAAGGCCAGTCAAGATATTCCATCTGGAACCGAAATTAAGATTGTCGCTTTAGACGGAATCGTTCTAATAATAGAACCTTTATAAACAAGAGCTATATGAAGCCTGCATTTTCAATAAATGCAGGCTTTTTCTATTTTTTAACCTTAATAATATTCGAATTATCATTGCGATAGATTGAATTGAAAAAAAAATAAGTTCTTATTTCGTAAAGCTAAAAAGTTTGATTGAGATAAAAAGATATAAGAAAGTTAGATTTATTATCCAATATATATATGAATAGTTAACCTTACTCTCGCTTATTTATAATCATTAAAAATGTTAAGTCCGTCAAATTTTTGAAATTTTCTTTTCCTTGTCCATACTTTCATTTATCTCAATCAGAGATAAACCTAATGGAGTTTGTATGAGACATTTTTTAATAATTCTAACGGCTATTTTCAGCTTGTCATTTGGAAGCGCTCTAGCGAGCAGCCAGTCTCCTGGTAACGGAAACATGGGGCCTATCGTTAAGTGTTCAGATGGTAACGCAGTCAATCATGTACCATTGTTGATCTGTAAACATTACGGCGGAAAGGTGCTGTGATAGGTGACTAAAGTCAGGCTAGTAATGTAATTGCTGCCTGACGATTATTTAGAACTGGAATAACCTAACTGCGGCCAGATAGATTATTCAAGATAGGGCATTCCGTTGAAGTATCTCCAGGGCAGTCATGCACCCAAGATTGTAGCTGCGCCTTCATCTTGTTTAACTCCGCAAGCTTCAACTCTATTTCATCTAACTTCTGAGTGGCCTTCTTCTTTACTTCGTAGCTTTCTCTGTTTGGATTCATTGCCAACTCGACAAGTGACTTACACTCTTCGAGAGTGAAGCCAACCATTTTAGCTCTCAATACGAACTCTAACTGTTCTATATGAATCTCGCCATATTGCCTGTAACCATTTTCTGATCGGTGCGGTGGACTCATCATGCCTTTACTTTCGTAAAAACGAATAGATTTCGCTGTTGTACCAACACGTTTCGCTACTTCACCAATATTCACAATCTTACCTGTAAGCCTAAAATGAAAAACCGCAGTACTGCTGTTATACAATACTGCGGTTGAAAAACATAGCTAGAGACTTACGTTAGAAGCCTACTCTTGCTCCAACAGCCAAATCATAGTTTGAGATTTTTCTTCGCTGTTTAGCTTATTAAACCAGTATGAAACCATTTCGATTTCTTTTGAGCCTTCTAGTGATGCCGGCGTCGCGTTCTTACGGTTTTGGAATGCCCAATCCGTCACTGCAGCTTGCTCTTCTTTTGTCGCTTGACCATACCAGTAATTAACCATCTCTTGAGCTTGAGACGCTTTTGGTTCTTCAGCAACTACAGCCGCAACAGGTACCGCAACCGGAGCAACAGCGATAGCCGTATGATTATTTGCACCGTTATAAATTGTGTCGATATACGCTTTCGGCACAATGAAAGTTGTACTCATTACTGAGTTTTGTCCATCAAGTGTAAATTCTAGGTTCTTTTCTCTTGCTTGCTGGATGTCAGCGTCGCTCAATGGAAATTTAATATATTGAGTCTTTGTGCAGTGTTCGCTGCAACTTTCTCTTGGGGTTTGTCTCTCTTCTAGCTCTATCGTCTTGCCGAAAAAGCTAACAGTTTCGTACTCTTTATAACTTTGGAAGTAACTTACATCCATAGTGATTGAAGATTCTGGAGCTGAGTTCTGTGTTACTTCTTTGTTGTATGTAAAGTAGAGTGACGATTTCAGGATGTCAGCCCCAACATTCGCTTTACTTTCTGCTACATAAGATTGTCCAGTAACTTGAACATAACCACCTTTAGGCTGCACATCCGCCACTGAATCTACAAAATTACTTTTTGAATCGAGTGAACTACAAGCTCCCAAAAATAATGATAATACAACTACACTAACTTTATTCATTATGACTAATTCCTTATGTTCACTATGGAAAAACGCTGGCAAACAAAATTTACCAGCGTTTTGATTTTTATTTAACAGTTTAAGCTGAAAACTCTAGCTTAGAAACCGTATTCAAGACCGATACGAGTTACGATATCTGTGTCTTCAACACCATCTTTATAGAAAGTACGACCCGCTACACGTAGGTAAGGTACGAAACCGTTATGAACAGCCATTAACTGACCAGAAATAGTGCTGCTATCTGAACCAGCTTCTTTTTGACCATTCAATTCAGACTCTAAGTTGGCTGCGTAACCCAATTTGAAACCGATTGGACCATTCCAGTATTGACCAATAACAGAGTAAGAGTCTTGTGTTTGCTTACGGATACCGTTGTCTAGCTCTTCGCCTTTATATGCAGCTGCAATACCGAAACCTGCTGGTAAACTTGCTTCAAAACCAACGATGTATGCGAATGTGTCGTCATCATAACCCGCTACGCCTTTAGACTGAAGGTAGTTATCGCCTTCAGTAACTAAGTTTTTATCTGCATCTTTAACACCATTCGCTACATCTGCAGCTGTACCTACAGCGTACACGTCTGATGTACTAGCTACTACACGAGTACCAGATTCAACACCTGCCATAAATGTAATTTTTTCAAAGCTGTACTTAGCACTCGCACCAACGAAGTTAGCATCACGAGTCGCTGCACCACCACCGTTGTCGTTATCATCACGACCAACAGAAGCTGCAAAAGAGAAACCACCAAATTTAGCTGAATCGTAACGTACTTGGTTAGATTGACGATCGTAGTGACCGTTGATGCCGCCCCAATCGAATACAGAACCTAGACCAGGGTTAGAGAATGGCCAGTCGACGATTTCGTATAGTGGCGTAAGAACACGACCCACACGTAGGTTACCCCAAGAGCCTGAAGCACCAACGAAAGTATCACGGAAACCTAGAACACCACCTGAAACACCGCCATGAGACCAGTCTGTGCTATCTACGTAGCCAGATTCGATTTGCATTGTGATTAATACATCATCAAACATATCTTTATGAGCACGGAAGCCGATACGAGATTCATTCTCTACAGCGTAACCTGAGCTGTCGTCTCTGTTGTCAGTTGTGTTGTAGTTAACTACAGAGATAGCTGCAACACCGTATACGTCAACGTTAAAGTCAGAGTTGATACCAACTTCTTTCGCCATTACGCCTGTCGATAAAAGTGCAACGGATGCGCCTAGTAGAGTGCGTTTGAAAATTTTGTTTTCCATGGAATAAAACTCCTAAAAATGGATATAGCTGTTTGAATATTCCCCGCCTAAAGTTGGCCGCCGTAGAGAGAAATACCTTTTCTTGTTTGAGAACCCTAAACTCTGAATTCTCCATTTCCTTTCTGGTTATGCACATCGTGTGCATCCATGGCATTAAGACTAACTTCGCCCTCAAAAAGATCAATGAGAACTTAATTTTCATCTAAAAAAATATGAGTTGGTGCAAATTTAGTAGGTACTTAGTGATCCAGATCGATAAATTGTAAAGCTCACAACCAAAAACAATAAAAACAATAAATATCAAACATTTAAATAACTACCACTCTTATAAACATAGAAGTGACTCGCATTTTTGATACAACTATAACGGTATTTCATTAATGTTGAGCAGCGTCACTGTCCTGATTTTAGAGTTCGTATAGGAACAAAATTCTCAACAATTAAAAAGCCCTCATTTTTATATCAGAAACAAAAAAGGCACTCCCTTGGTAGGAGTGCCTTTGAGCTTTTTTTACCTGTATTTACTTACGAAATAAGGGCTATTAGATCTTCTTCTGTTCTTATTTCGATACCTAAATCTTGTGCTTTAGTTAATTTAGAACCCGCAGCTTCACCGGCAAACAAGATGTCCGTTTTCTTAGATACGCTACCCGTAACTTTCGCACCCAATGCTTGCAATGCCGCTTTGGCTTCACTTCGACCCAGTTGAGAAAGTGACCCTGTTAACACAACTACCTTACCTTCTAGTGGTAGCTCTTGGTCATCCGCAGCTTCTTCGATGACAGGCCAGTTAACGCCAAGTTCTATCAGCTGATCGACTACCGCTCTGTTTTTCTCTTGCGAAAAAAAGCTTGTGATATGGCTAGCGACGATGTCACCAATATCGGACACTTCAACTAATTGTTCATGGGTTGCGGCTTGAACCAGCTCCAGTGTTTTGAAGTGTTGCGCCAAGTTCATCGCAGTTGCTTCACCCACTTCACGAATACCTAACGAATAAAGGAAACGTGCCAATGTTGTGTCTTTGGCTTTATTAAGCGCACTCACCACATTTTGCGCCGATTTAGGCCCCATACGATCAAGAACTGTAATCACACCTGCGCTGAGCTTGAACAGGTCAGCGGGCGTTTCTACCATCTCACGGTCTACAAGCTGCTCTATCACCTTTACACCAAGACCATCAACATCCAATGCCTTTCTCGATACAAAGTGCTTAAGCGCTTCTTTACGCTGCGCCTGACATACTAAACCGCCAGTACAACGCGCTACAGCTTCGCCTTCTACGCGCTCAACTGCAGAATTACACACAGGGCAAGCATCAGGGAAAACAATGTCTCTCGCTGTTTCAGGGCGACGATCTTGTACAACAGCCACAATTTGCGGAATAACATCACCAGCACGACGGATAATAACGCTGTCGCCTACCTTCACGCCTAAACGAGCAATCTCATCGGCATTGTGAAGGGTGGCATTACTAACCGTCACGCCGCCTACGAAGATAGGTTCTAGTTTAGCAACCGGTGTAATAGCGCCAGTACGGCCCACCTGAAACTCAACGTCATTGAGCAGGGTAATCTCTTCTTGAGCTGGGAACTTGTAAGCAATCGCCCAACGTGGTGCTCTAGCAACAAAGCCAAGCACTTCTTGAGCCGCGATATCGTCGACTTTGATAACAACGCCATCAATCTCGTAAGCCAGAGCATCACGACGAGTCATAATATCTTGGTAATAGGCTTTCACGTCTTCAAGAGAGCTCAGTTGCTTAGTCTCGGGACACATAGGTAAGCCCCAACCTTTAAGCTGTAAGAAGCGTTGGTAGTGACTATTTGATAGCTCAGCGCCTTGTACAACACCGACACTGTATGCGTAGAAAGCCAGCGGACGTTTCGCTGTAATACGAGAATCAAGTTGACGCAGGCTACCTGCAGCGGCATTACGTGGGTTAACAAAGACTTTCTCGCCTTTCTTCAACGCCATCTCATTCAACTTATCGAAACCCGCTTTTGGCATAAACACTTCGCCACGAACTTCAATACGCTCCGGCCAGCCTTCACCTTGCAACTTTAGTGGAATAGAGCTGATCGTACGCACGTTTTCAGTGATGTTTTCACCCGTGGCACCGTCGCCACGTGTCGCAGCCTGAACTAAAGTACCATTCACATAGAGCAAGCTAACTGCAAGGCCATCAAGCTTAGGTTCACAACAGAAAGTCTTGAGGTTAGCGGTTGGCGCTCTATCAGACATTCGCTTATTGAACGCATCCAAATCTCCATCAGAGAAAGCATTGTCCAGAGAAAGCATTGGGATCTCATGAGTCACTTGAGTGAAGCCATCGAGAGGCTGACCACCTACACGCTGGCTCGGAGAATCTACCGTCACTAGCTCTGGGTTCTCTTCTTCGATCTTTAGCAATTGCTGCATTAATCGATCGTACTCGACATCAGGGATCTCAGGGCTATCTTCTACGTAATAACGAACGGCGTGATAATGCAGAGTTTCTCTTAACTGCTCTAAGGTAACTTGAATCGATTCTTTCATATCATTCTCTGTCGTGATTGAAATATCAAAAAGGGCTCCCTTAGGAGCCCTTTTCTATAAATATAGATTATTTACAAGGCTAAACAATACGGCTAGGCATTCGATGCCGTCATAAAGTCTCTGATTTGCTTGCGGTAATCAGATAAACGGTTTGGTGTCATTAAGTTGCGTGACTCATCCAACACGTTTCCGCCCATATCGTCGGCAATTTTCTGCGCCGCACTCAGCATCACATTGAAGTTTTGATCAGCTTGACCGTAACAAGGCAACGTCATAAAGAACGAAATACCTTTAGTCGTGAAGTCAGCAGGATCATCATGTTCTAACGTTCCTGGCTGCATCATGTTTGCTACGCTGAAAATAACCTTTGGTGCGTCTGTAGATTGTGCAAAGCAGTGGTAGATAGACATCTCACCATAAGTTAGACCGTTGTTCTCCATGCTGCGGAAAAGTTCAGTCCCAACGAAAGGGATCTCTCCAGCGCAGTGAACATTAAGAACAATCACTTCTAAGCCAAGTTCTTCATCTGGCTGAGTTTCTTCAACAGGCGTACTTTGTGGAGTCACGACTTGTTTCGCAACAACGGGCTCTCGTTGAGTAAGCGTTTCGGTTGGAACGACTGGCTCATCAACTGTCTCAGAAGGTTCTTCAAACGAACCGTACTGCTCTTTAAAGCCGGCATGGTTTTCTTTTTGCTCGTCAGTCAACTCAAAGCTTGGAACTTCAGGCTCAACGACCTTCTCTTCCTCAATTACTTCAGGCTCACTTTCAACCTTAATTGGGTCTTCTACGCTGAAAGAAGGAAGATCATTCAATTCGATGTCATCTTCGTAAGCTTCTTTCGCTTGTGGCGCTGTTAGCGGATCTGAGTCGATCAGCGGATCAGTCTCAGAGGGTGAAACAGCAAAATCCGGCTCTTTACGTTCTTTTCGGATTATCTCAAAATCATCTTCTGGGGCGAATGAACGGTTTGGAATAGTTTCTGCTTCATCTAAGCTGTCGTTATCAAGCTTACCGAGCGGCTTATCTCCAAACTTTGCTTTCCCTTCTTTTTTACTCGTCCATAGACCATGGAACAATAATGCGGCGATAGCTAATGCGCCAACAATAATGAGTACAAATCGCAATTCCTGCATTTTTCGCTCTCAGCTTTCTTAGTCAACTAGCTATAAACACGCTGTCACTAAGTTGGGTTAATTTGGCTAATCTCACTACTCTATCAAAAGTAGCCACTGTTTTAGAACAACTTAATACAATTAGTTCCTTACATGGTGTGATTTTCACCACGCTTTTTTTCTTAATTTCGGTCGAGTACACTAGACATGTTTGCTATTTAACCAAATTCACATGTGACCTAATTTAAATATGACTATTGAATCTGTTCCCCGCTCCGGCTTTGGCTATTTTATTTTCGGAATAAAAATCGCTTTATCACCGAGCATTCGTAAGTTTGTACTAATGCCACTTATCGCGAACGTGTTACTCGTTGGTGGTGCCTTGTTTTATATCTTCTCCAACCTAAATACTTGGATTGAAGGTTGGATTGGTGCATTGCCAAGCTTCTTGTCGTGGTTGTCATACATTTTATGGCCACTGCTTGTGTTAACCGTCTTGGCCACGTTCTCGTATTTCTTTAGTACGCTCGCTAACTTCATTGCCGCACCGTTCAACGGCTTACTCGCGGAAAAAGTTGAAGAGTTGTTGAGTGGTAAAAAAGTTAATGACGATGGTTTACTTGATGTCCTCAAAGATACCCCACGTATATTAGCGAGAGAATGGCGCAAGCTTGTCTACATTCTGCCAAAAGCGATCGGTTTATTCCTGCTTTTGTTAATTCCAGCACTAGGACAAACCGTTGCACCGTTTTTATGGTTCATTTTCACAGCATGGATGTTAGCGATTCAATACGCCGACTACCCGTTCGATAACCATAAAATCAAGTTTGATGACATGAGAAACAATTTGAAACAAAAACAAGGCAAGAGCTACAGCTTTGGCGCGCTTGTTTCTGTGTTCACCACAATTCCAATTCTAAACCTGATCGTAATGCCCGTTGCCGTTTGCGGCGCGACGGCGATGTGGGTTGCTGAGTTTAAAGACCAAGCTCTGCGTTCTCGTCTATAGTTCTCGTCTATTACCCCGCCTATACTTCCTAGTTTCGCCTATCTTTTTGAAGTTCTGATCTCAATAAAGATAGGCGTGAATTCTGCTACATATCTATATGATATAACTTTTTAATCCTTTTACCTTTTTTTCAACTTGTTTAATCTAAATTCAAGCTGAACAAACATCGAAAGACACTAGACGGTAAAGTGATTGATATACTACGTTTAGTTCTGTCAATAAATGAAGGAATATCGCATGAGCAAGATCTACGAAGACAACACCCTAACGATTGGTAACACACCTCTAGTCCGCCTTAACAAAGTAAGCAAAGGTAACGTCCTAGCTAAGATCGAAGCTCGTAACCCAAGCTTCAGTGTTAAGTGTCGTATCGGTTCAAACATGATCTGGGAAGCAGAAAAAGCGGGTACGCTTAAGCCAGGTATCGAACTTGTTGAGCCTACCAGTGGTAACACAGGTGTTGCACTTGCATTCGTAGCAGCAGCACGCGGTTACAAACTAACGCTAACTATGCCTGAATCAATGAGCCTAGAACGTCGTAAGCTGCTTAAAGCGCTTGGCGCAAACCTAGTGCTGACTGAAGCACCAAAAGGCATGAACGGCGCGATTGCTAAAGCAGAAGAAATTGTCGCTTCAGACCCAGACAAGTACCTACTACTACAACAGTTCAACAACCCAGCGAACCCACAGATTCACGAGCAGACGACTGGTCCTGAAATTTGGGAAGCAACAGACGGCGAAATCGACGTGTTTGTAGCGGGTGTTGGTACGGGCGGTACTATCACTGGTACAAGTCGTTACATTAAAGGTGAAAAAGGCAAAGCGATCACTTCAGTAGCGGTTGAGCCAGCTGAGTCTCCAGTCATTGCACAAGCGCTTGCAGGTGAAGAAATCAAGCCAGCTCCACACAAAATTCAAGGTATCGGTGCAGGTTTCATCCCTGGAAACCTAGATTTAGAGATTATTGACCGTGTTGAATCGGTAACTTCTGAAGAAGCGATTGAGATGGCTCAACGCCTAATGAAAGAAGAAGGTATTCTTGCTGGCATCTCATCTGGCGCGGCAGTTGTAGCAGCGAACAGAATCGCCGAACTACCTGAATTTGCAGGAAAAACCATTGTTACTGTACTGCCAAGTTCTGGTGAACGTTACCTAAGTACAGCCCTATTTGCTGGCATCTTTACGGAAAAAGAGAACCAACAATAATATGTGGTCAAATCAATTTTTCGTCCAAAAAAGCCCCGTTTAGGGGCTTTTTTGTTGATCCCTGCCCCACCTTTGGTAATATCGGGTCTGTTTTATTTTTCGCTTCAAAATAAAAGAAGCAATAAACAAATTCTGAAAGTCATGAGTACTCAACAAAAGACGACCATGGCTGGATAAAAATTTATAACCAGTCTAAGTTCTAACACGAACATGGCGTACTAGCCTCTAGCGCATTTGGGCTAAAGCAGTTAAGCTAATCTGGTTACAAACTTACAAAAAATAAATTAATTGGGGTATATAAAATGTACGAGAAGCAAGTAGAAATCACAGCAGAAAACGGTCTTCACACTCGTCCAGCTGCACAGTTCGTTAAAGAAGCAAAATCTTTCGACGCTGACATCACAGTGACTTCTAACGGCAAAAGCGCTAGCGCGAAAAGCCTGTTCAAACTACAAACTTTAGGCCTAGTAAAAGGTACTAACGTTACTATTTCAGCTGAAGGTCCTCAAGCTCAGCAAGCAGTAGACCACCTAGTTGCTCTTATGGATCAACTACACTAATACGGTCTCCTTCTTTCAAAGCCATTTTGCATAGCAAAGTGGCTTTGTTCGAAATAGATAGGAATAAGCGCGACATTAGTCGACGACTTAAAGTCACACACTCTCCCGTTTACAGTTGAACAACTAAGGTAAGGCTATGATTTCAGGCATCCTAGCATCTCCTGGTATTGCTTTCGGTAAAGCACTACTACTTCAAGAAGATGAAATTGTCCTAAACACTCAATCTATCTCTGACGACCAAGTTGAAGCAGAAGTACAGCGTTTCTTTGACGCTCGTAACAAATCTTCTCAGCAACTTGAAGTTGTTAAGCAAAAAGCACTTGAAACTTTTGGCGAAGAAAAAGAAGCAATCTTTGAAGGCCACATCATGCTGCTTGAAGATGAAGAGCTAGAAGAAGAGATTTTAGCACTCATCAAGAAAGACAAAATGCACGCAGACAACGCGATCCACACTGTGATCGAAGAGCAAGCTGTTGCACTAGAGTCTCTTGATGATGAGTACCTAAAAGAACGTGCAACTGATATCCGTGATATCGGTACTCGTTTCGTTAAAAATGCTCTAGGCATCAACATTGTATCTCTAGCAGATATCAATGAAGAAGTTATCCTAGTAGCTTACGACCTAACGCCATCTGAAACTGCACAAATCAACCTAGACTACGTTCTTGGTTTCGCTTGTGACATCGGCGGTCGTACATCTCATACTTCAATCATGGCACGTTCTCTTGAGCTTCCAGCTATCGTTGGTACTAACGATATCACTAAGCAAGTTAAGAACGGCGACATGCTTGTGCTAGACGCGATGAACAACAAGATCATCATCAACCCTTCAGACGCTGAATTAGCAGAAGCTAAGAAAATCAAAGAAGATTTCGAAGCAGAAGCGGTTGAACTAGCAAAACTAAAAGATTTACATGCTGAAACTCTAGACGGTCACCGTGTAGAAGTTTGTGGCAACATCGGTACAGTAAAAGACTGTGACGGTATCCTGCGTAACGGCGGTGAAGGCGTTGGTCTGTACCGTACTGAGTTCCTATTTATGGACCGTGACGCGCTTCCTACAGAAGAAGAGCAATACGTTGCTTACAAAGAAGTAGCTGAAGCAATGGAAGGCGAGTCAGTGATTATCCGTACTATGGATATCGGTGGCGATAAAGACCTACCATACATGGACCTTCCACAAGAGATGAACCCTTTCCTAGGCTGGCGTGCAGTACGTATCAGCTTGGATCGTCGTGAAATCCTACGTGACCAACTACGTGGTATCCTACGTGCTTCTGCACACGGTAAACTACGTATCATGTTCCCAATGATCATTTCTGTTGAAGAGATCCGTGAACTGAAAAAAGCAATCGAAGAGTACAAAGTTGAACTTCGCACTGAAGGCCTAGCTTTCGATGAAGAAATCGAAATCGGCGTAATGGTTGAGACTCCAGCAGCTGCTGCAATCGCACACCACCTAGCGAAAGAAGTATCTTTCTTCTCTATCGGTACTAACGACCTAACGCAATACACTCTTGCGGTAGACCGCGGTAACGAAATGATTTCTCACCTATACAACCCACTATCTCCTGCTGTTCTTACAGTAATCAAGCAAGTGATCGACGCATCACATGCTGAAGGTAAGTGGACTGGTATGTGTGGTGAGCTTGCTGGTGATGAACGTGCAACGCTACTTCTTCTTGGTATGGGTCTAGATGAGTTCTCTATGAGCGGCATCTCTATCCCTAAAGTGAAGAAAGTAATCCGTAACTCTAACTTCGCTGAAGTTAAAGCTATGGCTGACGAAGCACTATCTCTACCTACAGCTGCAGAAATTGAAGCTTGCGTAGAAAAATTCATCGCTGAGAAAACTCAGTAATCGCCAAATGCTTAATAAAGTTAGACGGCTAAAAATAGTCGTCTAATTTGTTAGATTGGTATAGTATATTCTACAGAATAAAACTAAACGTTAGGAGCATGACACAATGGGTCTGTTTGACAAACTGAAAAAGCTTGTATCTGATGACAGCGCTGATGCTGGTGCAATCGAAATCATCGCACCTCTTTCTGGTGAAATCGTAAACATCGAAGACGTGCCAGATGTAGTTTTCGCTGAAAAAATCGTTGGTGACGGCATCGCTATCAAACCAGCTGGCGACAAAATGGTAGCTCCAGTTAACGGTACTATCGGTAAGATCTTCGAAACTAACCACGCATTCTCTATCGAGTCTGACGACGGTGTTGAGCTTTTCGTTCACTTCGGTATCGATACTGTTGAACTTAAAGGCGAAGGCTTCACTCGTGTAGCTGAAGAAGGTCAATCTGTTAAAGCTGGTGACACTATCATCACTTTCGACCTAGCGCTTCTAGAAGAGAAAGCGAAATCTACGCTTACTCCAGTTGTTATCTCTAACATGGACGAAATCAAGGAGCTGAACAAGCTTTCTGGTTCTGTAACTGTTGGCGAAACTCCAGTTCTTAAAGTAACTAAGTAATCTCGATTACTTATCTGCTTTAATTAAAACGCTACCTAAGGGTGGCGTTTTTTGTACCTGTTATATTTGTTCAATACCTCAGATAGGCATTACTGAGTATCACACCGAAAACCTTCTCCTAGCTCCCTCAACCAGTGACAAACACACTGACCGTTTGTCCCCTGCTATCCGACCTAGTTTTTTACTAAACGTTGTTAAGCGCTATTCAAAGCATTTCACCTATACATCAAATTACACTTGTGAATTTTAACAAACAGCAGATCTCTGATATCTCGTTCTACTCGATTCTGAGATGACGACTAGAGGCTTCGATTCAGGTAAAAAATTGATCAATACCACCCTATAGTAGTCATTCCCTACAGTGAGGAACGAACGCGATAGGGAATCTCGCTTTTGCTCCTACCTACCAACATTGCACCTTTCCAAATACGCCTTCACCAAATAACAGGCAATAAAAAACCCAGCCGAAGCTGGGTCTGTTTAGCGCTCATCTCTCACCACGAGCTAATTTGTGGAGGCCTTACGTTAACGCCTATGATGATCAACAACATATAGTCAACGTGGTTTTTTAATCGATTAACCTAGTAGGCTAAGTGCCGAGTTCGGCGCTTGCTTCGCTTGAGCAAGAATCGAGCTTGAAGCTTGAGAAAGGATCTGAGACTTAGTCATCTGAGTCGTTTCTTTCGCGAAATCGGTATCTTTAATACGGCTCTTAGATGCGTTAACGTTCTCGTTAATGTTGTCTAAGTTACTGATAGCGTGGTCGAAACGGTTTTGGAAAGCACCTAGCTCAGCGCGGTGGCTGTCTACATACTTAAGTGCCGCATCGATAACTGCTACAGACTCTTGTGCGCCGCCAACTGATGTAACGTCGATAGTATCAACGGTTACGTCTTTGCCAGGTTGCATGCCTAGTTCGCCAGCCAGGCTGCCAGAGAATGCCACTTCACCTTCAACTTTGTTGTTACCAGTAAACATTTGTAGCTTACCGTCTTCAGTGACAGACGCTTTAACAGAATCTTGTTGACCGTTGATGTAAGTTGCTAGCTCTTCGATGTCGTCACCCGCTTTTGCGCTGATGTCGATTTCTTGTGCTTGGCCGAAGTTATCAGTGAACGACAGTTTTAGGTCGTTAGAGCCTGCTTGAACGTTCCAATCTTTGTCTTTCGCGTTCTCAGTTTGGTAGCTCTTACCACCCATCTGAGCGTTATCAGAGCGCATGTCTTTCAGTTGAAGCATTACCGCTTCACCGTTATCCGCACCGATTTGGAATGATTTAGTACCATGAGTACCGTTAAGCAGCTTGTTACCACCAAAAGACGTCGTTTCCGCGATACGGTTCAGTTCGTCGTTCAGTGCTGTTACTTCTTCTTGAATCGCTACACGCTCAGATTTTGAGTTTGAGCCGTTTGAAGATTGTAGAGACAAATCACGCATACGTTGCAAGATGTTAGTCGTCTCGTTCATTGCACCTTCAGCTGTTTGTGCAATTGAGATACCGTCGTTCGCGTTACGTACAGCAACATCAAGACCACGACTTTGAACGTTCAAACGGTT